>JAAUTJ010000014.1 GCA_012031475.1 Leptolyngbyaceae cyanobacterium SM1_3_5
TATTCTGAAATTTACCTTTCTTGTTCATATAATAGTTCTTTTGCGAGTTTCATATAATCTTCTGCACCAGCAGAATTTCCATTGTAAGAAAATATATCTTGGTTTACAGCCGAAGCTTCGGTAAGAGCCACATTACTTCTTATCATCGTATCAAATACTTTTCCCTGATAGATACTTTTTACCTGCTCAGCAATTTGATTCCTAACCACCGTCCTATCTATCTGTGTAATCAACATGCCAATTACCTCTATATTTGGATTCAAATTTTCCTTCAATTCCTCTATCAAAGAAAGAATTGTTTTGAGGCCTTTCGTGGCCAAGTATTCGGCTTGTACTACCAATAATGTATAATGAGAAGCTATCAATGCATTGAGTGTAAGAATACTCAAGCTGGGAGCCAGAACAAAAGCAAATTACCGTCTCTTCCGCCTCGCTCAGCAGCGCTCCGCCCGTTTGCACCGCGACGCGATCGCCGTTTTTGTGAAACATTCTCATTTTTCATCTCGTCGAAAAATGCTCGTGGACTTGCAGTTCTACGATAATCTGGCGATCGCGCTCGTAATATTCCGGCGGCGTCATCCTATCCCAGCGGATTTGACCCGCCCGCAGTTCCGATCGCGTGTAGCCAATCAGGGCAAGAAACGCATCGTTGGCATCCAAAATCTGCCCCTGAAAATTCGCGATCACAAATCCAATCACGCTCGACTCGACCAAGCGCTGCAACCCCAAATCGTTTCCTTGCAGGGCAGCAAAGACGGATTCATATTCGGCATCGACTCGATCGCGCTCCACTGCCTGAAATGCCTGCAAATACTGACGCGATCGCAGTAAATTGGTCAGCCGCACTTGCAGTTCCAGCCAGTCGATCGGCAGCTTGATTACCTCATCCACGCCCTGCAAATCGATCGCCGCATCAAGCTGATCACACACCAACAGCACAGGCAAGAGCGCGAATGCTGACTGCTTCCGATCTAAGATTGAGGCACGATCGCGATCGAGATTGGGGCGATCGATCAAACATAAATCAAACTGCGCCGATTCAGCCGCGCCTTCAACCAGTTCGTAGTCATGACGTTGCAGCCATTGGGCGATCGCCAGTCGCGTGTCTGAAGGGTCTAGGCATAGCAGAATTTGCTTCATAAGCTGCCTTCGATCGCGAGATCATTCGCCAGGTGGATGCGAACTGAACCCCTTCATCCTACCAAGCTACTGACAGGGCAGATGATTTGCAGCAAAAACGGGCTGACCTTGGTAGATCAGCCCGTCAATCGGGAACGCTTGTAGACGTGGGTTACTGAACCACGAGCTTGACGTTGGCGTTTTGCAGGCCAGGACGCTTGACTTCAGCCAAGGTCTTGTTGACTGCATACTTTTGGTTGATCGAGTTGATCAGTTCGGTTTGGTTGTGCTTCTTGGCAACACCCCAAAGGTCTGCAATCAAGTCAAACGAACCATCGGCATTGCGCGACCAGCCCAAGTCATATTCGCCTTCCAACACTGCCACGATATCCGAGCGGACGCGCTGACCGTTGTAGCCACGAACATCAGCTTCGGTCTTCACGTTGATACCCAGGTCGCGCAGCGAAGCCTTGAGGATTTCGGCATCGGTGATTTTGGTGCGAAGAGTGCTAAAGTGAGACATTTTGGATTTCCTCCGATAGAAGAGATTTGAGAGAGACAACGTGTTTACATTTGAACGCCGATCGGTTTAGCGGTTGGAAGGCAAACGCGATGCGGCTACGCTTTGTCAAACTGCTAGCAAATTTGCTAGCCTTTCCTCCTGTTGGGAAGCAGGAGTGAAAGCCTGTTAGAACTCCATCCGCTGGTATTCAGCGACGGAGGCAGCGGCAGGTCTCGCTCGCTGATTCGCCCAGTCCCGCAGGGCAGTGACCTGTTCGCTCATTGTCTTCGACAGTGGCAGCGTGGCTCGGATCGAGGCGATGATGTCTAGCTGTGTAAATTCGCGGTCTTGCGCGAACGCTTCATACATCGCGGCCACTAATGCCTGCTCGATTTCTGCGCCCGAAAAGCCATCGCAGACTTTCACAAGCTGATCCAAATCAAATCGAGCAATCTCGCGCCGTCGTTTCGACAAATGAATTCTGAAAATCTCTTTGCGCTCTTCCGGGTTCGGTAGATCGACGAAGAACAATTCGTCAAATCGCCCCTTCCGCAAAAACTCACCGGGGAGCCGTTCGACTCGGTTCGCCGTTGCCATCACGAAGACCGGAGAAGTTTTCTCCTGCATCCAGGTGAGAAACGACCCGAAGATCCGGCTGGATGTACCGCCATCAGAATCGGCTGATCCCGTACTGCCTGCAAACGCTTTGTCAATTTCGTCGATAAACAGAATCGTGGGTGAAATTGATTCGGCAGTTTTGAGCGCGTTTCGCAGGTTGGCTTCCGATCGACCCACCATTGAGCCGTCATAAACCCGACCCATATCCAGCCTGAGCAGCGGCAGTCCCCACAGTCGCGAAGTGGTCTTCGCAATTAAGGATTTTCCGCAACCGGGAACGCCAAGAATCAGCATTCCTTGGGCTGGGGACAGACCGTACTCACGGGCACGTTCGGTAAAAGCGCCCGATCGCTGCTTCAGCCAGTGCTTGAGTTCTTCCAAGCCGCCGACCGAATCGATCGTTTCGTCTTCCTCAATATACTCAAGGATGCCGTTGCGCCGAATCAGTTGCTTCTTTTCGGAAAGCACCACATCTACTTCAGCTTCGGTCAAGCGTCCGGCTGTGACCTGTGCCTTACGGTAGACTTTTTCTGCTTCATCGCGAGTCAAACCCAGCGCAGCCTTGAGAAGTTTTTCCCGCGTTTCGGTAGTGACGCGACGATTCGGGCGGGGTGGCTGCTCAAGCTGATTTGACAAAACCTGATTGAGTTCGCCCATGTCTGGCAGTGGGAAATCGAGAACGGCAACTTCCTTCTCAAGCTCGATCGGAACCTGCTGGACAGGCGACATGAGGATGATCGTTTTCTCCGTGCCTTTGAAGCTGCGATCGCATCTCTGAGCCAGCGAGTCACAGCCGGAGAATCTGCAAATGGGTGGAGATCCTTGAACACAAAGATGGAGGCGTGGGGCTGTCGCAGCGTCCACTCAATTGCCGCTTCGGGCGAAACCGTATTGTGCTGGTTTTGAGGACGGGCTTGCCCATACTCGACAATGCCGTGCGTCATCGTCCAAACATGGACGCGGCGCTTATTTTTCTGAGCGATCGCGGCGATCGTCTGCTCTGCTCGTTCTTCCTCAGAAGTGACGAGGTAGATCAGGGGATATTGAGCTTGAACTAGAACGCTAAGTTCTTCTTTCATTGCCATTGACCTACATCAAGAACAGACAGCCGACATCGAGAATGGACAGCCGAAGCGGTGAGGAGCGAAAACGAAACCTAGACAGGGACAAGCGCCTGCTCGCCGGACTGATCGCTAGTGTGATCGATCGCAGACAGGTCATCGTCGAGAATCGCGGACTGTTGACCAAGGGCGATCGCTTCTCCGTCGCGGACTACAAGAGGCGTAGCACATTCAGGGCAGCTATAAACCTGGTGGGTGCGACCGTGAACGGCCTCAACCTCGTCCACAATCTCCGAATGATTGAGGTAGAAGATGAGCGCTCGCTGAGCGATCGCGGACATCGCTTCTGCATCAACCGCCGCTCGAATTTTTAGCTGACGGTGCAGATCTGGCGGCAGGTATAAAGTGACTTTGTGCTTCTCTTGCATAACGGATTACATGGTGAATACCCGGGTATGCAAACAAGAGTAATTGGAAGGTTAAGGGGCTGTCAAGACTGTTTGCCGTTATGACAGCATTATTGTTACATTTCTTCAAACTAAGGCTTGAATGCTTGATTCTTGCGTAGAAACAACTTGCCGCACTCCGGTACGCGCTACCTGGGGTGCGGCAAACTTGAATGCAACGAACCGGGGCTAGAGGCTGTCTGAAGCGATCGGAACCAGTTCGCCCGTTGCCGTAAAGCCCAGCAGCATCTTCTCTTGCGATCGAATTGCTTTGCCTGTGAGGGCGCAGCGTTCCTCTCGCTGGGCGATCGCCTCCATGCTGGCTCGAATCTGGTCGCGGGCAATTTGCGGCTGATAGTCGCTCGATCGCTGCTGCACATAGTTCCACAGCACATCCCGAATCAATGCCTGATAGCCCTGATTGCCGGATAACTCTTTCAGCTTTTCCTTGAGTTCGCGCTCCAGCCGGATGCTGGTAACTTCCATTTCGGTGGTGGCGGTGCGACTAAGTGTGTACATCGTGTTTCTCCTTTGGGTTAATCCGAGTGGCAAAGTTGCCGTTGCCGTAATACAAGTGTAGTATGTTGGCGAGCGATTGCCTACGGGTGTGGTGGCAGTCAAGCCGAAGTTCATCTAAATCCATCCAGCCTGGTCGTAGAATCTGTGATTAGCGGCAATTCAGACACGAGGATTTGCTCGATCGCAACTGGAAGCTTAGCCATCAATGCAAAGTCCCACGCTTTGGGGGAGTAGGGACTTCGACCCGTCCAGTTTCCCAGAGTCGCATTGTCCTCGCCTCATCCTCAATAGATCGCGAAAACGGCTGCTTGATGAAGATGGCTACTTAATGAAAAAGATTTGCAAATATTCAATTTTTGGCTTACGTTAATAGATATTGTTGCAGATGATTCTCAATAGCTAATGTTGTTGAGTGAACTGCTTAACGGCAGAGCAACGCTTCACCCTTCCTGTTTGCAAATCTGAATGGACGCGCAGTTTAATTCCTTGGATGCTGATTCGCCCGCCTCACAATCGATCGCCGTGCCGCGCTGCGATCGCTGGCAAATTGTCCACCGCCTCAAAGAGCTTGAAATTTCTTGCTGTTGCCTCACCGATAGCCGTTTAGAAATCGCTTCGCACAGTTTCACCGATCAACTCCAGGTTTGGAGCGTTCTGCATCAACTGAGTGCCACGCGATCGCAGCTTGTACACCTGCTGGAGCGATCGTGGTCAGTCTCCGCCTAATTCATCTTTGCTTAATTTAACCGTCGTCCTTTTTGCCCCATCTAGGAGAAATTTTCAATGTATCAGCACGATGAGCGATCGCCGTTTGCCTTTGAAGGTCGGTTTCTCGGCTTTGCTGCCGATGGCGCGAAGCTAAAGTATGTGCGCGTCGAAACGCCGATCGGAGAATACCTGATCAAAATGCCAAAAGACCAGCGGCAATCGCTCTATCGACAATTAGTTCCGGGAGACTGGCTGCAAGTGAGCGGCTACGGCAAGCGATCGGGCAGCCGCGTGAAATGGAAAGCCGAAATGATTGAGCGCACGGCCAGCGGTACGGCCACGCTGCCCACTTCTGCCGATTTGCCTGCACTGCCTGCGAAACAGGCTGTTTCCAGCGACAAGGCTGCTTCTAGCGACAAGGCTGCTTCTAGCGACAAGACTGTTCCCAGCAACAAGACTGTTCCCAGCAACAAGGCTGTTTCTAGCGGCAAATCGGCCTGCATTTTGTTTTGCCAAAAATCGGACTGCTGCAAAAAGGGCGCAAAACAGGTTGCCAGCGCGATCGAAGCGGAAATTCGCGATCGCGGCTTGGACGTGACGGTGAAGGGCACGGGCTGCATGAAGCGCTGCAAGGCTGGTCCCAACGTTGTAATGCCGGACAAAACGCGATACACGCAAATTCGATCGCGGGAAGTGGCCGCAATCATGGACAAGCATTTTCCTGCGGTGGAGGCGATCGAGCCGAATGCTGAACAAACCGTCGTCAGCGATCGGGTGGCGGTTGGCGTTTAGCGTTTAGCGATCGGGTTTGCATGGAAAAAGCCGGAGGCATGAGCTTCCGGCTTTCTAGTGTGCAGTTGAGGTGGACTTAGAGATCCACGCCTGTTGCACCGAGGACGCGATCTTTGAAGGTGTTGAAGCTGGCAACGAGTTCTTTGCGGTTGGAGGCTTGCCACAAATAGCGGTAGACAAACCAGGCCGAGTAGCCAAGGCCGATCAGTTCAAAGGTCGGAGCCAGCAGAGGAATGTCGTTGATGGAGTCGAGAATTGCCAGCAGGAGTTTCACAGACACGATCGCCGCAAGCACAAGGCCGATTGTGATCAGTGGGCGCTTGTATTCGCTAAAGAATTCACCGATGTAGTCGGGCAGATCGGACAGGAAGGCGGAGACGCGCTCGCCAATGCGTCGCCATTGTTCGTTCGTCTCGCTGTCGGTTGAAAACGAGGCGATCGTCTCATTGTTAACTTGAACTTTGACTTCTTCCACAGGGGATGCGTCGTTGGTGCTTTCAGCGGGTTTTACTTCAGGATTCATATCTCTTCCTTCGTGCGACAACCTGATATAGCGTTTGCTAGATGATAATATCTCAACCAGACGCTAGGACAGTAGCAAAGCCGAAACTGATGCTGTGATCTCTCTAACATAATTTCAGGCTAGGGCGGAGTTTTGTTGGCTTCTAGCTCCGAAAGGTAGATTGTTGAAAATCGCAATTTCAGTTTCTTGATTATGAGGGCAGCTTTGATCAGTCGGCAAAATTTTGATTATCTCTTAAGCTCTTGAAGGAAAATAAGTGCTTTTGCAAACTTGCGATCGAGCGATCGCAAGTTTGCAGAATCGATCGCCTCACCGAAGCTGCATAACCGCCTGATCTTCCAGCAGCGTTTCCAGCGTGAGGAGGTCTTCGACTGTGACGCGCAAGAAGCGATCGCCATCCACCCAGAAAAGAACTTTGACGCGATCGCTGCCGGGAGATCCCAAGGGGTTGAGGGTGGCGAGGCTGCGAGCTTGCGGCGTATCGTTGAGCGGTTGGACTTGCATTTGGCTTCCCACTGCGCGAGTGACGAGGCGATCGCCCTCGAAGAAAACTTCTGTGCCGCTGCTGGCAGTGCCCAGTTCACCGATAATTAGCTCAATGCTGGGCTGGTCGGGCATAGATGCGCCGAGGACAAGTTCGACCGGATCAGACATCGGGTAGGGTTGGCTCCGTTCGGGATGAGCGGATGCCAGTCGTGGCGGTTTTGGCGGCGGTTCCAGTAGCGGATGCCGTAGCCATGATAGAGAAAGTCTTTAACTTCGAGTCCCTGGTTGAGTTGCAGTGCGCCCTGTGCGATCGCTTCAAAGGGGCGATCGGCTTTCAGTTTGTCGGTTCCAAAGCGCTGTTCGACCCAAGCGCGGACAGCCGGAATTTGAGCCGTGCCGCCGACGAGCAGAACAGCATTCACATCATTTAAGTCCAGTCCTTGCCGCTGGGCTTGGCGTTCAACCTGGGTGAGCGAGTCGGCCAGTCGATCGAAAAATTCGTGCTGCTGCAAAATGTTCTCGAAGGCGGATCGATCGAGTTGCAGTTCGTAGCTTTCAAACGTTTCGTCGTTAAAGAAAGCTTCGGTGGCTGCGGTCTGCTCGGAAAGCTGAATTTTGAGCCGTTCGGCCAGCCGCAGCGTGATGGGCGAGACGGGCAGATTTTGCGTCGCGACAAAGCGATCGATCAGCCAGTTGTCGATGTCGGCTCCGCCCAAGTTCTGTCCGGCTTTTGCCAGAACTCGCGCCAGTTTTGGCCGCTGGGTCGAAGTTTCTGCGAGATTTTGCTGTCCCCACTTCAGCAGAAATCCCAGCGGTTTGCTTTTTGGCTGAGCGGAACTGCCGTCTAAGCGGACAAGGGAAAAATCGAGTGTGCCGCCGCCAAAGTCGATTACCAACAGCGTTTCGGCGGCGTTGAGTCCGTAGCCCAAGGCGGCGGCGGTCGGCTCGTCAATCATGCGGATCTGCTCGATCGCCAATTTGTCGCAGACTCGCCCCAGCCAGTCGCGATAGGCTTCAAAGCTGTCTACGGGAACGGTGAAGGCGATCGCGCCCACATCTGGATCTTGCGCCAATAGCTGCCGCAAAACCCTGTCGAGAAACCACGCGCCGACCTGCTCAAAGCTGACGTCTTGCCCGTCCAGTTCTGGCATGAAGCCTTGAACGCTTGCCCCAATGCCGCGCTTGAAGTTGCGAAAAAATCGAGCGTTGGTTGCCAAGTCGAGGCCGCGATCGCGCACCGCTTGACCTGCGACAATCTTGCCGCTGGCCGCATCTTCCACGTAAACCAGGCTGGGGATCAAGGGCGGATTTTGGCCGATTTGCTGCGACAGATTCGCCAGCGCAACGGTTTCGGGCTGTCCGGTTGCGCTGTTCCAGCGGGTGATGACGGTGTTGGTGGTGCCAAAGTCGATCGCGTATGAATTCGAGCCAGCCATGATGCGTCTGCGGATGAACGGAAGGAAGGCGACTGCCTTCTAGGATTTTAAGCGGATTGCCAGGTCATTCAATCGCGCTTCTCCCGTCTGTCGCAAATAGGTTTCCGCCACGCCAACCAACGCATTCAAATTGGTGGCGTCGGCATTGTCGAGATCGTCGTAGGCCGTATCGAGCGGCGTTTGAAAGCGAAAATAATTGCCCGCAGCCAATAGATACTGGGCGATGTAGTCGGTGGCGTCGGCGGAGCCGTCGAACAGCACGTCAATGAGGGGCAGTGCCCATTCCAACGCGCCCCACTCCTGCGTTTGCTTGGCCGTAATCGGTCGAACTGTTTCGCCTGTGCCAAACGAGGCAACGAGGAACTGATCGATTCCGGCTCGACTGTCGATCGCCCGTGCCTGATTGATCCGCACCGCTTCCGCGATCGCACAGGCGGTTGGATTATTTGCCACCACGCCGCCGTCGATCACGGGGATCGTTTGTCCGTCCAGGGTCAGCGGATGCGCGGGAAAGTAAACCGGAGCCGACGACGACGCTTTGCACACTTCCCAAATCGGCAGGCGCAGATAGACGGGGCGATCGTTCTTCAGCACCAAGGCTCCCGATTCAGCGTGTCGTAGCTCGTCACCAGTGTGCGCGTGGACAAATCGCCAAACGACATTGTGCCAAAGACGCGCTTGAGGACGCGCTCTAATCCTTTGCCGTCATAGCGGGGCGCGTCTAATCCTTGCGAGAGCGATCGCCCGATGCGATTCCAGATTTGATTTGTCCCACGTGGAAACACTTCGCGGCTTTGGGTGAGATAAAAGTTAACGATCGCCTCAGCCGACATGCCCATCGACACCGCGCAGGCGATAATGCTGCCCGTCGAAGTTCCGGCAATCAAATCAAAATGTTCGCGCAGCGGCGCTCGCAGCAGCGTTTCCAGGCGATTCAGCCAAATGGTCGCCACCAAGCCGCGCACACCGCCACCATCGATCGAAAGAATGCGATAAACCATCAATCTCTGTATAAACAGTTCCAAATCTCATTAACCATTACACAAACTCTAGTTCCGCTACGGGAAGAATCTGTTGTTTGTAACAAAAATGACGAAATCTGCTCTCCTGTAGATGCCGCTACGAACACAGGTTGAAAATTCTTTCAGTGCCAGAAAGTATCTTTTTCAACCAGAATCGACTCTAGTAAATTTTGCACCATTTGGGAGATGAACGATCGCTTTGGCAAATCCGACAATCAAATGGGTTAAACGTGCTTTTTCGACGCAGGATAACAACATGATTCGATCGGTGATTTTGTTCAAAACCAAAAAACAGGCCGCCTGGGTAAAGTGATCGGCTACGGTCATCAAATTTTGAATAATGTTTATGAAACAACTTTGAAAGTGCAGCTTGAAGACGATCGCGAAATTGCTGAAGACCTGTTCTCAGCCTGGACAGTGAAGCCATAGTTCGGCCACAGTTCATAGTTCAGCCACAGTTCAAGTGTCGGTTGCGGCTTTAGAAAGCCAAACCTCTCCATAATTGGGGAGGTTTTTCAATTGCTGCTCTTTTGTTGCACAAACGGCAACCAGACCGGATTGCGCTACAGGGTAAAGCCATACTGCGTACATTCTTGTTCTGGGAGTTGCACCGATGGTTTGCACACCTCGATCGAAACATTCCGCAAAAAAACATTCCACGAAAAAATATTCCGCGAAACTGCTGGCGATCGCGATCGTTAGCTCATCTGTCTTAGCAGGCTGTGGTTCCCGTCTGCAAACTGCCGAAATGTCTGCGCCGTCTGGTGGAGCAGCCCCTCAAATGACAGAAGCAACCGCAGCAGATGCCGTTCAAAATACCGCCGCCCAAACCGCCGCCACCGTGCCCGCCCCACAGCCGCAACTGGTGCGAACAGCAAATTTGGACGTCCGCGTGGAATCGATCGAAACGGCGATCGAGCAGGCACAGGCGATTATCCGGCAGCAGCAGGGTGAGGTGATGAACCTGCAAGACCAAACGCCCAGTCCGGGTAGCCCGCACCGCGCCACAATACGGATTCGCGTTCCGCAAACCAAACTGGATGCGGCGATCGCATCGCTATTGGAACTGGGCACAGTGCAGCAGCAATCGCTCTCCGCCGAGGATGTGTCAACTCAGCTTGTGGACTATCAGGCGCGGCTGCGAAATCTACGGCGATCGGAAGAAACCGTCCTCAAAATCATGGATCGATCGGGCAGCGTGGGCGATGTCCTCAAAGTGGCGCAAGAACTCAACACCATCCGCCAGAACATCGAGCAGATCAACGCCCAACTGAGCAGCCTGCAAAATCAGGTCGCCTACTCCACGATCGATTTGCAACTTGCATCTGCGATCGCCCCAGTTCCGGATCGGCCTTCCACCCAAACTCAGCTTGCCAACACCTGGAACAGCGCCACGCAATCGATCGGCAAATTCACCCTTGACCTGATGCAGCTTGGCCTCTGGCTACTCGTCTACAGTCCCTACCTGCTGCTGATGCTCAGCGCAGCCGCCTTGCTGTATCGCCGTCGTCGCCGAGTGCGATCGGTGCGGGAGTAGGAGGTTGGGTGTCGGGTGTCGGCCAAGCCAAAACAGCCCCGCACCTTCTGCCCTCTCCTGCCGACACCCGATCCCCGACACCCTAGATCGAATAGTGCAGCGGAAACGCCTTTGCCTCTTTCGGCTTCACGTAGACGCGCTGCTGGGGTGCGAGGTTGAGTTCGTCGTAGCGATCGCGGGTCAAATGTGCCGTCACGACTTGCCCATCATCAAGCGTCAGTTCGGCTTGAATTTCCCAGCCCAAGTGAATCAGGCGGCTGACGCGGGCGGGAACCGTTGTGCCGTTCGGCTGGGTATCTACCAGCACGTCTTGCGGACGCAGAAACACGTTCGGGTGGGCGGAGTCGAAGCCGTTGCCCTGAAAGATGTGCGAATCGCTGGGCAGCACGTTGACCGGGCCAATGAAGCTCATCACGAAGGCGCTGGCCGGATTGTCGTAAATCTCCGCAGGTGTGCCAATTTGCTCCACGCGACCTTTGTTCATGACCACGATTTCGTCTGCGACTTCCATCGCTTCTTCCTGATCGTGCGTTACAAATACGGTCGTGACGTGAACTTCGTCATGCAGGCGGCGCAGCCAAGCGCGGAGGTCTTTGCGGACTTTGGCATCAAGAGCGCCAAAGGGTTCATCGAGCAGCAGCACTTTCGGTTCGACCGCTAGCGATCGGGCGAGGGCGACCCGCTGCCGCTGTCCGCCGGATAGCTGTGAGGGATAGCGATCGCCCATGCCGCTCATCTGCACCAGTTCCAGCAGTTCTTCGACTCTGGCCTTGACGCGATTTTTCGGCGTTTTGCGGATCTCCAGGCCAAAGGCGATATTTTTGCGAACGGTCAGATGCTTGAACAGGGCATAGTGCTGAAACACAAAGCCGATGTTGCGGTCTTGGACGCTCTCGTGGGTGGCATCTCTGCCTGTCAGCAAAATTCGGCCTGCGTCGGGCATTTCCAATCCGGCAATTAGACGCAGCAGCGTTGATTTTCCTGACCCCGACGGTCCCAACAGGGCAACGAGCGAACCCGTTTTGATTTCTAGATCAACCTGGTCAACGGCCTGGAAGCTGCCGAAATGCTTGGAGACGTTTTCAACGACAATGCCCACTGAAGTGAACCTCTAGTAATGATGCGATCGAACCCACCGCCAGAAATCCACAGTTTACGGATGGGGATACTGTAGATTTATATCACATTGAGGGTGTGATTGGTCGGAACAGCTTTAGTTTGGAACAGCCCTAGTTCAGAACAGCTTTAGCTTGGAACAGCCCTAGTATAGGCTTCCACCTGGTGCTAGCGAGCAGGAGTTTGTGAAATCGGCGTTGCGTCTCGCTTCAGCAAGATCGATCGCAGCCCCGCCGCCTTTGCGCCTTCGTAATCTTCCCTGAGACTATCGCCAATGTGCCATGCGGCATTTGGAGCGCATTCGTGTTTGTCCAAAGCGGTTTCAAAGATTTTGGTGTTGGGTTTTGCGGCTCCCACCTCGGTCGAAATTGTCACCGAGGAAAAATATTCAGACAGATGCAGCGTGGTCAAAACGGTGTGCAGGCGTGAATCAAAATTGGAAATGATGCCAAGCTGAATATTTTGCTGTTGCCAGTGGCTCAGCGTTTCGTAGATATCGGGATAGACAAACCAGGGCGCAGCCGTTGTGAAGTGGTCGTATAAAACGGTAAAGAACGCCTCAAAATCTGGAAACTGACTGTAAGCTCCGGCCTGCTGAAAGGTTTGTGCGGCGATCGCCCACCACCAGGCATACTCGCGTTCCGGCACCTCCGCAGGACTCACGCCCGGAAACGCCATTGCCGGAGCGCCGCGAAAGCTTTCGACAAACGTGCGATCGAGAATGGCCGGATTCACCGTCACGCCAAACTGCTGCGCCAGATTGCCATACACCTGACCGACGCTGCCCCGAACGCCAAACAGCGTCCCCACTGCATCGAGAAAAATCACCTGAGGCCGCGATCGATCGATCATTCATTCCACTAGTGCCACAGCAGCGATTATCGCAGAAGTGCGAGTTCAAGAGGCAAGCAGTTTGCGAATCGGCTGCGCGATCCAGTTGAGGCCGACCTTAAGCTGATGGTCAAACGTCGGCATTCGATACAGATAGGCCAACCGTCGCGCCACATACGCCAACTGTCCATCCAGCTTGATCCCCAAGCCGCTAAAGGTCGCGTCATCTGTGCCCAGCGTCATCATTTCGCCCAAATACTGATAGCGGAACGGCAACAAGGGGCGAGTGCTTCGCAGACCTTCGGTAGCGCTCAAGCTTGCCCAAACGTTCCAGCCGCAATATTCCGCTTGCTGAAAGGCGGCCTGCGCCGTACCGGGAACCAGTTGACCGTCGGCATCTCGACACTCGGCCAGATCCCCGATCGCAAACACATCCGGCAGATCAACAGCTTGCAGCGTCGGCGTTACAACTACCTGTCCGCGCTGACTGTGCTTGAGCGGCAACTCCTGCACCACCTGAGCGACCTTCGTGCCGATCGTCCACAGCACAATGTCAACGGGAATTGTGTCAATTTGACCTTTGTAGCCGATCGAAATCGTGTCCGCGCTAATTGAATCGACTTCGGTTTCCAGATCGACCCAAACTTTGCGATCGTCCAGCGCTTTTGTGGCGGCATCGCGATTGAAGTCGGCAGACGTGGCAAGAATTTTGTCGCTGCGTTCGATCAGGCGAAATCTGCCGCGCTCGCCCAGTCGATCGGCCAGCTTGCAGGCGAGTTCCACGCCGCTGTATCCCGCGCCGACGATCGCCACGCGAATTTTGTCTTTGTCCGACTGCTCAAGCTGGCGCAACCGTTCCTGCAAGCGATTGGCATCTTCGATCGTCCGAAACGGAATCGCAAATTCTTCGGCTCCCGGCACAATTTCCAAAGGCGCTTCGCCGCCCAAAGACAGAACGAGGCGATCGAACTCCAGCGTTGCTCCGGTTTCAAGCTGAACGCGCTTGCCTTCGACATCAATGCTCGACACGGCAGACTGGACAAACCGAATCCGCGTATCGGCCAGCAGTTCACCATACGGCGGCGCAATTTCCCAGGTTTGCAGTTCGCCCGTCAGCAGTTCATAGAGCAGCGGCGAGAATAAGAAGCGATCGCGCTGATCGACCAAAACAATTTCGGGTGATTGGTTCCAGGGCAGTTCGTTCAGCCGCAGAGCCGTGTAGAGGCCACCAAAGCCTCCACCAAGAATGACAATTCGGGCGGGTTGTTGAGTCATGTCCAATCGATCGCGCTTTCTCTCAGGATAGCCGTTCTACTCAATGGCAGTGGAGGCAAATTTGCCAAGACATGAACTGAAGCGCTCAATGAAGCAGCATGACTCAGCTTTTGGAATTGGGAAGTTGGAATTGGAAAGATTGCCTGACTTCCTGGCTTGATTGCTTATCCTTTTGTTACCTTAAAAGCATTTGCGCGACTCGATCGACATGCCACAGTCCACTGCCAAACCCACCGCCAGCCGCAAGCTACCTGGAAAACTAATTATTCAAGCCGGAAAATGGGTTTGGACAACGATGTGGCAAATCATGATGTCACAGCTTGCGCCCCGCGATCGATCGGGTGCTTACATCCGTCCCGCCAGCCAGTTTCGCGATCGAATTTCACCAGACAGTTCGCATCCACCGGAAGCCGATCGCTACAGTTTGATTGTCGGAATGGGCTGTCCTTGGGCGCATCGAACCCTGGTGGTTCGCGCTTTGAAAGGATTAGAAACGGTGATATCTGTGGCGATCGCCCAGCCTGATCCGATCGCGGGCGGCTGGGTGTTTGAAAAGGAAATGGAAGGCTGTCGCACTTTGGCTGAACTGTACGCTTTGGCGAAGTCAGACTATCGCGGACGATCGACGGTTCCCGTTTTGTGGGATCGGCAGAAAAAGGCGATCGTTAACAATGAAAGTGCCGAAATTATTGTGATGCTAAACGCAGAGTTTAACGAATTCGCAGCACATTCTGCGATCGATTTGTATCCCGACGAAGGGCGTGAGTCGATCGATCGCTGGAACGAAAAAATCTATCATGCGGTGAATAACGGCGTTTATCGCTGTGGCTTTGCTCAAACGCAAACGGCTTACGAGCAAGCTTGCAACCAGCTATTTGAAACTTTAGATGAAATTGACGCGGTGCTGACAGAGAATCGGTATTTGTGTGGCGATCGCGTCACCTTAGCAGATGTGCGATTATTCACGACTTTGTTTCGGTTTGATGCGGTCTACTTTGGCTTATTTAAGTGCAACCGTCGCCGCATTCAAGACTATGTAAACCTCGGTGCTTATCTGCGAGATTTATATCAGCTTCCTGGCGTTGCTGAGATTTGCGATCTCGAAACGGTGAAGCGCGATTATTATGGCAGTTTGTTTCCTTTGAATCCGGGTGGAATTATTCCTTTGGGAATCGAAATGAACTTATCGGAACCGCACGATCGATCGCGCCTTTCACAATCCTTTAAGCCAGTCGATGCTTAAGCCAAAACGCTAACAGCGGCAAAGCAATTCGATAGCCATATTTCGCGCCATAAACTAAACCTTTTTGCTCTAATCCAGCGAGTGCGCCCTGCAAGCCGCCGCCTCTCGATAGCTGATGTTTTTGGATGTAGTCGCGGGCGTGGGGGCTGTCGGTCGGGTCGAGGGCAAGACTTTCCAAAACGCGCACCTGACTGGGCGGCAACAGCAAAATTAAGGATTCAAACGTAATCGAGAGGTCTTCAACTAACGCCAATGCCGCTCGATGAACATGGTGCGGTTGAATCAATTTGGTGTCGTCTTCGTGGGCGAGCCAGATGCGACGAGCCAGCGCGATCGCGCCGCCCAAATGTCCCTGCACATAGCTGTAGAACAGCGACAAAACCGAACTGCTTTCATCAATGGCGAGTCCCTGTGCGCTCATGTGGGGAATCAGCCAGGAGCGGAAGTCCGCAGGTGTCAACGGTCCCAAACTGATCACTTTCAGGTTGAGCGCGATCGCCCACTCTTCCGAAGTGGTCGCAAGCAGGGCGTAGCTGACGCGAGTTTGCCGCTGAATTTCCTGTTCCAGATACGTTTCCCACTGGCTCGATCGAGTCCCACGATCGGATGTGGGCGAAATTTTGCAGGACGAGGACAACGCGACAGTCGATCGACTCGGCCAGAGATTGCGGCAGGCTGAGCAAAACTTGAAATAGTGCCCATTCTTCTTTCGGTGTACAGTGCCACACCAAGCGCGATCGACGCAGAGGCGACTGCTCCAAAATCAGAGTATTTGTCTTGACTCCAGCGATCGATCAGCGTCAGTTCATCGGGGTTGGAGAACGTATCGAGATGCCCTCGGCCAAAATTTCCAGGAAGCGCGAGGCGTTTGTGACTCGAAGACAGTCGATTTCCAGAACTTTTGCGCCAATTTGCTGCGCCGCCGTGCGAATCAGCGTATGCCTGCCGCTGCCTGCGACACCCGCGACGAGCAGATCGCCGTCTGCCAGCAGAATTTCGCACACCTGCTGAAGCTCAACCTGCCGACCGATTAAAGATTGCGGCACAAACGGATTGCCTGTCATGGTGCGATCGACATCTTGTGGGGCAGTCTATCTTGGCACTACTATCTTAGACAAAGTACTGCACTAAGAAATAGTGCCAGAAACTATTTCCAAGCACTATGTTTTAGTGCTACAAAGATTAAAGCATTCTTAATCGCATTTGCTTGGAGGTTTTCGGCTCGCGCTGGCCGTCTTTGTCCAGTCGATCGCATTTGCCCAATCAAAATGCCCTATTTCTTCCCTGCTATTACAAATCTCCATTTTTGCTTCGGCTGTTCTTGCAATTTTTCAGGAGTTTCCAATGACAGTGACTTCAGCCGCTCACGCGCTGCCTGACGATCCTTCTCAATCAACGGCATGGCACACCGTCCCCGCAGAAAAAGCCATTGATCTGCTGGGCAGCGATCGCACCAGCGGCCTAACTTCTGCTCAGGTGAATCAGCAACTCGATCGCTACGGCACTAATGAACTGGTGGAAAGCGGCAGACGATCGCCGCTGGATATTCTGTGGGATCAGTTCAAAAACATCATGCTGCTGATGCTGATCGCCGTTGCGGTGATCTCAGCATTCCTCGACATCCGCGAATCCGTGACGCAAGGGCGTTTCGTCTTTCCCAAAGATGCAGTCGCGATCTTCGTCGTCGTCATCCTCAACGGCGTTTTGGGCTATGTGCAGGAAAGTGGAGCCGAAAAAGCGCTCGCCGCCCTGAAAAATCTCGCTTCCTCCAAAGTGCGCGTGATGCGCGACGGCAGACCGATCGAGGTCGAATCGAAAGAACTCGTTCCGGGCGACTTGATGATGCTGGAAGCAGGCGTGAAAGTTGCCGCCGACGGTCGTTTGCTCGAAGCCTCTAACCTGCAAATCCGCGAAGCCGCCCTGACCGGAGAAGCCCACGCTGTCAACAAGCAGGTTGACGCAAAACTGCCGGAAGATGCCGCCTTGGGCGATCGCATCAACTGGTTTACTCCGGTACCGAAGTCGTGCAGGGACGCGGAACCGTGCTGGTGACGGGAACGGGCATGAAGACGGAACTGGGCAAAATCGCCTCTGCCCTGCAAGGTGTGGAAACCGAGCCGACCCCGCTGCAAAAACGCATGTCGCAGCTTGGCAACGCGCTGGTGACGGGGGCACTGATTTTGGTGGCGATCGTGATCATCGGCGGCACACTCTTTAATCCCGCTCTGTTTGAAGAACTCGTCAAAGTTTCGCTCAGCATGGCGGTTGCCGTCGTCCCCGAAGGTCTGCCCGCCGTGATTACGGTGACGCTGGCTCTGGGAACGCAGCGGATGGTGAAGCGCAACGCCTTGATCCGCAAGCTGCCCGCTGTGGAAACCTTGGGATCGGTGACAACGATTTGCTCCGACAAAACCGGAACCCTGACGCAAACAAAATGGTCGTTCAGGCGTTCACACCGCTAGCGGCACGGCTCGCGTGACGGGAGAAGGCTACACGCCGACGGGCGAATTTCAGTGGGACACTTCCACTCAGGCCGATGCGGAACTGCAACCGCTGCTCCTTGCCTGCGTCCTCTGCAACGACGCAATTTTGCAAAAGGAAAACGGCGAATGGGCAATTTTGGGCGACCCGACCGAGGGCGCACTACTTTCACTGGCAGGCAAAGGCGGATTGCGGAAGGACGAACAGGACGATCGCCTGCCTCGTGTTTCCGAATTTCCCTTCTCGTCCGAACGCAAACGGATGAGCGTCATGGTGACGGCAGACAATTCGCACACCACGCCCTACCTGATGTTCACCAAAGGTTCGCCCGAATTGACCCTAGAGCGCTGTACGCAGATTCAGGTCGGCAGTCAGGTTCAGCCCTTGACGGCAGAGCAGCGATCGCAAATTCTTGACCAGAATAATCAGATGGCAAGTCGCGGTCTGCGCGTCCTCGGTTTTGCCAGCAAGCCGCTGACCGAACTGCCGCCCGAAGCTTCCGAGATCGATCGGAAAACGGCTTAACCTGGCTGGGACTGGTCGGAATGCTGGATGCACCTCGCCCGGAAGTCCGCGAGGCCGTTGCCCGCTGTCGCACCGCCGGAATTCGTCCCGTGATGATTACCGGAGATCACCAGTTGACGGCGAAAGCGATCGCAGAAGACTTGGGCATCGCCGCGCCCGGAGATGAAGCGCTGACCGGACGCGAACTCGAAAAGCTCAGTGCTGAAGAGTTGGAGGATTACGTCGATCGAATCAGCGTCTATGCCCGCGTTTCACCTGAACACAAGCTGCGAATCGTGCAGGCTCTCCAGCGACGCGGCCATGTCGTCGCCATGACCGGAGACGGCGTGAACGATGCGCCCGCCCTCAAGCAGGCCGATATCGGTGTGGCAATGGGGATCACGGGAACCGACGTGAGCAAAGAAGCGAGCGACATGGTGCTGCTGGATGACAACTTCGCCACGATCGTTGCTGCCACTGAGGAAGGCCGCGTCGTCTACATCAACATCCGCCGCTTCATCCGCTATATTCTCGGCTCCAACATCGGGGAAGTCCTGACGATCGCCGCCGCGCCTCTGCTCGGTTTGGGTGGTGTTCCCCTTTCGCCGCTGCAAATTTTGTGGATGAACCTCGTCACCGATGGCGTTCCCGCTTTGGCGTTGGCGGTTGAACCCGGACGACCGATCGTGATGCAGCAGCCGCCGAAAAATCCGCAAGAAAGCATTTTTGCTCGCGGTTTGGGAGCCTACATGATTCGGATTGGAATTGTGCTGGCAGTCGTGACGATCGCCATGATGCTGTGGGCGTATAACTACACGCAGGCGAATACGGCAGGCGGAACGCTCGACCCCGATCGCTGGAAAACAATGGTGTTTACGACGCTGTGTTTGGCGCAAATGGGTCACGCTTTGGCGATTCGATCGAACACTCGTCTGTTTATCGAAGTCAATCCGCTCTCAAATCCCTACGTTCTGATTTCGGTTGTGCTGACTTCAATTTTGCAACTGCTGCTGATCTACGTGCCGCCACTGCGAAACTTCTTCAGTACGCACTATCTGACCGGATTTGAACTGTTAGTCTGCGTTGGATTTAGCAGCCTGATTTTTGTTTGGATTGAGGTGGAAAAACTGTTCCTCCGCTGGTGGAGAGGACGCAAATCGGTTCGACGGCAAGCTGCCTAAAATCAGCTCCTCAACGATCGCTTCTTCGTGAGCGATCGCTTTTTTTACTCACCGACACAGCAAACTGGTCAACAAGTTATACAGCGGTGAAGCAGGCTTTAAGTAATCAGGAATCGGATCGATAATCGTGTAGCGAACGGACTCACCTTCACCTGAAACAATAATATTTCGCTGATTTAAGCTCAAAATTCTGATACCGCGCTGCCAAAGAAATCGAAATAGATAAGCCGTTTGAATTTTAACAAGCTGTCGCCGTTGATTTCGATCGAGCCTCAAATGCAGCGCAAATTGAGGTAAACGGCGAATTTGTTCGATCGTTGGAATCTGAAATATCTGACAAAACGCTTCACTAAAGCCCGATCGCACCTCAGCTAAAGTCGTTCCCTCAACTCGCTGCATAAACAAAATCTGCTTGAAAAAAGCATCGTCAACGCGATTTTGCAGATGCAAATAAACCGGACAAACTTGCAGCAAGTCTTGTTCTTCACGGCTCAAACGCTGCTGACAAAGTTGGGCAAGCTGAAGGCTGCGATCGAACTGTCGTTTCAGGTCTTCCGCCAAAAATTGACCTTGTGAACATTTCAATGCCAGATCCGGCGAGGGAAAAATTTTGAGTTCTCGATCGGTATGACCGAGAATATAAATTCCGCCTTTGAACCTGTCAGGATAGGGATTGATGTTGCTGGCCGATCGCTGTTTTTCCAACTCAGCACTCAGCGATTTGAGGCGATCGATGAATTCGCTGAGGCTTGTATATTTTTGCTCTAGCTGCCAGTAACTCTGAGTGGTGAAGTTCAGCGTGATTTGGTCTTGGGTGCGAGTTTGAATCGCCATGCGATCGCTCCAATCCAGCTTATTGACTTGCCTTGATTGTAACAATTGAATTTTTTAGATTGAGCAATTTTTGCCAGTCAAAAGATTTGAATATCCGCTTAACTCAATTGAGTTGTTCTATAGCTAAACCGCGATCGAATTGTCATCAAACCATTAGGAATTCACGGAAATTGTTGCAGTCGAGGCGATCGTATTGGCCAGTTTTTCCGCAAGGCCAGCCACCCAAGCTTCATCTTGCTGCGTGTAGCTGCGGGGTGCATTTGCGCCGAGAATCAGGGCACCCTCCCGATCGGCTGACAGATCACGCCCTGCGTATTTTCCGGCAGATAGTCAAACTCA
>JAAUTJ010000445.1 GCA_012031475.1 Leptolyngbyaceae cyanobacterium SM1_3_5
TACTCCAACGGGCACGATCGCCCTGCAAGACCTCAATCTGGACATTGGCGAAGCGCAGTTTGTCAGCCTGTTGGGACCCTCCGGCTGCGGCAAAAGTACCGTTTTGCGAATCATTGCCAGATTGGGAGAGATGAGTACAGGCAGCATTCACTGGAGCAGCGGCGTTCGATCGAGGCGATTGGCGTTTGTCTTTCAGGAAGCCGCTTTGATGCCTTGGGCAACCGTGCAGGAAAACGTGCGCTTGCCCTTAAAGCTCGCAGGCATGAATCGCAATCAGGCCGATGCTGCCGTTGCGGAAGCGTTGGAAATGGTGGATTTGCGCGGCTTTGAGCAGGCGTATCCGCGTGAACTATCCGGCGGAATGAAAATGCGGGTTTCGATCGCCCGCGCCCTCGTCACCAAGCCAGAATTTTTGCTGATGGACGAACCGTTTGGTGCCCTTGACGAAATGACCCGCAGCCGACTGAACAGCGATTTGCTGGATCTGTGGCGACAAAAACAGTGGACGGTGCTATTTGTAACGCACAATATTTATGAAGCCGTGTACCTGTCGCAGCGCGTGATCGTGATGGCGGCGCGTCCGGGTCGTGTCATTGCAGACGTGGCGATCGACGCTCCCTATCCGCGCACCGAAGATTTCCGCACCACCCCGCTGTTTAACGAATACTGTCGCGACATTTCACACGCCCTCGCACGAGCGGCAGACCGCGACCCGATCGATCGCTCCCAAGTCGCCTAACGTCGCAACTCATGAATCAACTTTTGGCTCTGTTGAACCTGATTGGCCGCTGGAATTTCAGCATGTCTGGCGCAATTCGCAGCGGCGGGCGATCGAAATCCCGCCCGATCCGTCTGCCCGCACTCAAGCAAATCGTTTCGCCGGAAATCGCCGCCCCGCTGGTCGTCGGCCTGCTGGCGATCGTCGGTTGGGAAATGGGCGTTCGCATCAGCGGCATTCCCCCTTTTCTGCTGCCGGGACCGCTCTTAGTGCTGCAAACCCTGGTGCAAGAGTGGGGATCGCTATTTCCCTCGCTGCTGATCACGCTTAAAATTACGATCGTCGCCTTCATTGCGGCGATCGTCTCTGGCCTGTTTGTGGCGATTTTGTTCACGCAAAGCAAATGGATCGAGCGCAGCTTTTTTCCCTATGCCGTGATTTTGCAGACCACACCGATCGTCGCGATCGCGCCGCTGATCATCCTCTGGGTGCGGCAGATGGTTCCGGGCGAAAGCTCCACCTTCATTTCGCTCGTCATCTGCGCCTGGATCGTCGCCTTCTTCCCAATTTTGTCCAACACGACACTGGGACTCAACAGCGCCGACCACAATTTGATTAATCTGTTTCAGCTTTACAACGCTTCGCGCTGGCAAACGCTGCTGTATCTGCGCCTGCCCAGTGCCCTACCGTACTTCTTGGGTGGACTCCGCATCAGCGGCGGACTGGCGCTCATTGGTGCAGTCGTCGCGGAATTCGTGGCCGGAACAGGCGGCACACAGTCGGGGATCGCCTATCAAATTTTAATGTCCAGCTTTAATCTGCAAATTCCCCGCATGTTCGCCGCGCTGCTGATGACAACCGTGCTGGGAGTGGCGATTTTTGCCCTGCTGACGCTGCTGTCCGATTCGCTGCTGCGCCACTGGCATGAAAGCGCCATTAAGCGCGAAAATTAAGCATTCCCTGTCCGTGTCACGTTCATGTTTTCCCCTGCTGCGTCTACATTTCGCCTCAAAAACGACCCACATTCCTCGATCGCTCCTGCCCAATACCGTTCCCGGATGCCCCGATCGCCCCTGGCCTGAATCTAACCCCTTTGCCGCCCGCGAAAATCTTGTCCTAGTCGATCTGGAAATTGCGGATGGCGCGATTCGATCGCTTTGCGCTGCCGGAACAAGCTCGATCGAACTCAGCAGCCCCACAGCAGAAGAAATTGACCTGAAGCGCGGCATCGTCTTTCCCTGCTTTGCCGATCTGCACACGCATCTCGACAAAGGCCATAGCTGGAATCGATCGCCCAACCTCAGCGGCTCGTTTGAGGAAGCCTTGGCGCGAGTTGCAGCCGACGGCAAACACTGGAACGCAGAAGATGTCTATCGCCGCATGGAGTTTAGCCTCAAGTGCGCTTATGCTCACGGCACTCAGGCAATTCGCACTCACATCGATTCTTACGGCGAACAGGCGGCGATCAGCTTAGGAGCGCTCAAGCACTTACAGCAGGAATGGCGCGATCGCCTCACCATCCAGGCGGTCACTTTGGTGACGCTCGACTGCTTCGAGGCGGCTGAAGGCGAAAAGCTGGCCGATCGATTTGCCGAATTTGACGGCGGCATCTTGGGCGGTCTGCCGCTGATGAGCAGTGAACTTGAGGGACAACTCGATCGCGTCTTCACCCTTGCCAAAGCCCGCAACCTCGATCTGGATTTTCACGTGGATGAAAGCGGCGATCCCAGCGAGATGACGTTGCGCTTTGTCGCAGAAGCCGCAATCCGACATGGCTATGAAGGGCGCGTCGTCTGCGGGCACTGCTGTAGTTTGGCGGTGCAGTCGCAAGAAGCCGCTCAAAAGACGATCGATCTCGTCCGGGCGGCTGGAATCGGCATCGTCAGCTTGCCGATGTGCAATCTATACCTGCAAGACCGCGATCAGGCAGCGTCCGGCCTATTCACCCAAAAGGAGAAAAGCATGGCATCGCTCCAACTTTCCCACCCACACTCCGCGCTGGCGCGGCATCACTCTGGTTCACGAATTTAAGCATTCTGGCGTTCCGGTGGCCGTTGCCAGCGACAACTGCCGCGATCCGTTTTACGCATTTGGTGACTTAGACGGCCTGGAAGTGCTGACGCAGGCGACTCGAATCGCCCAACTTGAATCGCCCTACGGAGATTGGTGCCGCGCCATCACCACAACGCCCGCCGACCTGATGAAGTTGCCCGCAGGCCGAATCGCACCCGGACTCGAAGCAAATCTGATTGTGTTCAAGGCGCGATATTTCAGCGAGCTATTTTCACGCCCGCAATCCGATCGCACCGTCCTGCGCCAAGGCAAAGCGATCGACACGACGCTTCCCGACTATGCCGAACTGGATGATTTGCTGACGATCGATCGTTCTTCGATCGAGGTCTAGCATTTGGTATGCTGATTTGGAACTGAAATAAACGTATGAAGCACCACAGCTTGCCCAAGCTATGGCGCTTGAACGGATGCAAGGGGAAGGAGCCTGAAAGATGCGATCGAATGCTGAATTGCTGAAAGACGTGCAAGAAATGATCGCCTCGATCGATCCGACGGAATCTGAATCTTTACCTGTCCGCATGGTCGGTTCTGACAACTCCATTAACGTTCAAGACTGGCTCGTTAGGCTGGCGGATATTTTAGAAGAAACGGATCAATTCAATCAAAGTGCGATCGACTATCGTTCAGTTCGACCGTCTTCTTTCAATCGACCTTTAGTGAGCATCATTACAAGCCTTTATCGAGGCAGAAGTTTTTTAGAATTCTTTTTAGAGAACATCACGACTCAAACCATCTTCAAAGATGATTGCGAGCTTGTAATCATCAATGTTTCGCCCTCTGAGGGCGAGACGGAACTAATTGAACAATATCAGAAGAAATTTGACAATATTCAACTAGTTAATATAGAAGAAAGAATCGGCATTTACCAAGCTTGGAATCTGGCGATCGATCGCTCAAGCGGCGAGTTCATCACCAATGCAAATGTTGATGATCTTCGGCATCAAGACAGCCTGGAAATTCAGGCAAAAGCTTTGCTTGAGCAACCTGATGTCAGTGTGGTTTATTCTGATGTCTTCTACACATTCTTTCCAAATTTGCCATTTGAGTTTTCAGCAAAGTGCGGCCTAAAAACCAACCTTCCAGCCGTCAACAAATTTAATCTTTTGCGATGCAACTCGCCCCACAATGCTCCAATGTGGCGGCGATCGCTGCACGAAAAAATTGGCAGTTTTGATGCTTCCTTTCAATCGGTTGGCGATCACGACTTTTGGATTCGAGCTTGCTTGGAAGGCGTGAAATTTCGCAAAATCGAAGATACGTTGATTTCATATTTCTTCAATCCCAAGGCATGTCTACTCGAAAAGGCAGTCCAGCAGAAATGGAAGGCTATAAGCTTGTTGATTTTTATAAGAGCATCTACAGCAAACAGTTTTTCCCACGAGAAGCAACGAACACTATTTTTCTTCCGGCTGAACTGTTTGCTACTCCACTCGATGCGTTTGAAACTGACTTTCAAACTACAGATTCACATATTTTTTATGGCCCGTACATCAAGCTGCCTGTGGGTCTATACCGTGCAACGTTTTGTTTTTTAGCAGAGGGCTTGGAGGGACAGCGTATTGCTTCCGCAATCACGTTTGACATTGCCCAATCGCAAACGACAATCTGCATAAAACGGCTAGACAGTCCTGAACGCAAGCAGATTGTTGAAGGTGAAGCAGAGCTAACTTTTACAAACTTTGATCCAGATGCAGAAATTGAATTTCGGACTCATACATCAGGAAAACCATTTAAGGGGAAACTGAAGTTTTACGGCGTTCGTCTTGAAAAGATTTTGGAGAATACATTATTGGAAACAAACACGAGAGCCTAGGAAACTTTGGACTGTTCGGAAGTCACCTATGAGTGAGAATGCTTTTCCTACCAAAGAAAATTTGAATACCCATACTTCTCTATTCCTTTCACTAGGATACTCAGCAGGACTATACAGATTTGAACAATCTTTCTCTTTTGAGAATCGCCCCCTGCTTGACTGACAAAACTAGGGGAGGCTGAAACGAAAGCTAGGAGGGAAGCAGAGCTTGATTTAAGCTGGAAAGTTACCACACCTAACAGCAAAACCAATGGCTCCCACTTCCCGACTCTATAAT
>JAAUTJ010000446.1 GCA_012031475.1 Leptolyngbyaceae cyanobacterium SM1_3_5
TATCAGGTTTCCCTTAATATAGGCTGGGATGGTTCCCTTGCTCAGAGAAATAAGCGGCGATGCGATTGAATTTCTAATCACGGTGAAAGGCATGGCGCATCAATAGCGATCGACGGCACTGCAATCCTTGCCGCTTTTCGCTCAACCCGCAGCCCCACATCGCCTAAACTAAAGTAAATTGACGTTCTAGCTTTGCTATGCGCGTGTTTGTTTTGCTGTTTAATGCCCGCACCGACAACGAAGGAATTCACTCGCTGCACATGGACGATCGCGATGTCGTCTTGATGTTTGAATCGGAAGACGACGCGACGCGCTTTGGCCTCATGCTGGAGGCTCAAGATTTTCCCAGTCCCAGCGTCGAGGCGATCGACTCGGAAGAAATCGAAGAATTTTGCGAATCGGCAGGCTTTGACTGCAAGCTGGTTCCGGTTGGCTCGCTGTTCATGCCGCCGGAAGCGAATGTGGAAGCCACCGACTGGCAAGTCGATCAGCCTTTGGAAACCACCGATGCGGAAACCGAAATCACCGAATTTACCAGCAGCGAACTCGATCGCATCCGCAAACAGCTTGAAGGACTGCTCTGAGGCACGGCTTAGCACTGTCTCCTCTTGATTTTTGGACATCACGTAGAATTTGACACTTGCGTTTCGTAGTGCGATCTAAGCGATCGGCAGCTCCAGAAAAAACGCAGATCCTTCTTCAGAAGCTGAAACGCAACTGAGCTTGCCGCCATGTCGAGCGACGACCTGATAGCTAATCGACAAGCCTAGCCCCGTTCCCTTGCCGATCGCCTTGGTGGTGAAAAACGGCTCAAACAGGCGCGATCGCGTGTATTCGCTCATGCCCATCGCGTTATCACAAATGCAAATCTGGACGTGCTGATCGGTGCGTTTGGTTTGAATTGTAATTTGGCTCGGCGGGCGCTGCGGGTCGGACGATCGCAAAGCCGGATCATCGAGTGCATCGATCGCATTCGAGAGGATGTTCATGAAGACCTGATTCAGTTGTCCGGCGTAGCAGTCGATCGGCGGCAAGTCGCCATAGTCTTTGACCACAATAATTTCGGGGCGATCGTTGGTTTGCTTGAGGCGATGCTGCAAAATCAGCAAGGTGCTGTCGATGCCCTCGTGCAGATTGACTCGTTTTTTGCCAGATTCATCCATGCGCGAAAAGGTTCGCAAAGCGAGAACGATCGTGCGGATGCGATCGGTTCCCATTCGCATCGAAGCCAGCATTTTTGGCAGGTCTTGCTGGATGAAGTCGAGGTCGATCGCGTCGGCAGCGGCTTGAATCTGAGGCAGGGCGGGGCAGTGGTGCTGATAGAGCGCGATCAGGTTCAGCAAATTTTGCGTGTACTCGCCCACATAGCTGAGATTGCCGTGAATAAAGTTGACAGGGTTGTTGATTTCGTGAGCAATTCCGGCGACCAACTGACCCAAAGACGACATTTTCTCGGTTTGCACCAGTTGCGCCTGCATCTGTTGCAGTTCGCGCAAAGCATTTTCCAGATCCGCCGCTTGCTGTCGCAGTTCCGCTTCCGATCGCCGCAGGGCTGCTTCTGCCAGTTTGCGATCGTGAATGTCGATATTCACGCCGATCCATTCGGTGATGCTGCCATCTGAAGCGAGAATCGGAATCGCCTGAACGCTCATGTAGCGATATTCGCCGTCATGCCGCCGGAGTCGATGTTCAACCTTGTAGTGCCTCACATTGGTCAGCGCGGACGACCAAGCGGTTGCAGTGTGCCACTGATCGTCCGGGTGAATGGCATCGAGCCAGCCCCAGTTGCGCGACTGCTCAAACGATTGACCCGTGAACGCGCTCCAAGCAGGCTGCTCGGTGGTGAATTTGCCTTCTGCTTCGGTGTCCCAGATAATTTGGGAGGTGTTTTGCACCAGCAATCGAAAGCGCTGTTCGCTGCGCTGAAGCGCAATTTCGGCGTGTTTGCGATCGGTAATTGGAATCGCCGTAATCACCAGCCGATAAATTTGACCTGTGCCATCTTTGAGCGGATTCACGGTCGTCAGCCACCAAAAATCTTGCCCTTCGATCGGCAAATGTTCCTCGTAGCGAATCGTTGTGCCCGCGTTCAAACAGCGCAGATAGTTTTGCCGGACGATCGCTCCGTTTGCGTCACCCAGCAGTTCTTCCGGCGTTTTGCCCGCGATCGATCGAGCGGAAATTCCGATTCGCTCCTCGGTGGCCGGATTCCAGCCGATATAGCAAAATTCATTTCCCGGCAGCACGTCCACAATCGCGATCGAGTGTTCCACGCCTTCATACAGCGTCCGAAAAACTGCTCTTGTTCGCGCAGTTGCGCCTCGGTTTGTTTGCGATCGGTGATGTCGGTAATCGTGCCAATCAGTCCGATCAGTTCACCCGCTTCATCTCTGAGACCGTCGGCACGGAGATAAGCAGGAAAACAGCGGCCAGCCCGCGAAACCTGATTGACTTCACCCACCCAGCTTTGACTGTTGGCGATCGCTTCCGTCACCGTTTGCAGCAAATCCGCATCCGAATAGCAAGCGGCGATTCCGCCCGTTTGATTGAATTGCTCTGGCGTTTCGCAGCCAAACAGGTTGGCATAAGCGGCATTTTGGTAGAACAGCGCTCCGGTGGGATCGCAAATGCCGATCGCATCGCTTGAACTGTCGAGGGCACGTTTATACAGCAGCAGGGCGGCTTCGGCGCGGTGGCGTTCGTCCATTTCCTGCTGAAGCTGGCGATTTTGGCGATCGAGTTCGGCTTGAGCAAGCTGCTGGCTTTCTTGAGTCAGCCCCAGCCAGCCTGCGCCAATCGCGATCGCAATTAGCAAGGCGGCATACAGTTTGAGCAGAACAAGGGGCGAAACTGAGTCAGGCTGCTGATAGTAAACCATCAAAAAGATGACGGCGACCTGTGCCGCACCAGCGGCAAATCGTTTCAAAAACTGCACCAGTCTGTCGATCCGTCGAGAATTGTCCAGCATGGGCGCGTCTAAATTTGCATGGCAGCGATCGCGACAGTCAGCATCCCCAAAACAGGACAACTCTTGATTTGCAGCTTGGTTTGCAGCTTGGTTTGCAGCAATACTTTCTCCAGAGATACTTTCTTCGGAAAAACTTTCTCCAGAGATACTTTCTTCGGAAATGCTTTCTCCGGAAATATAGTATTTGCTGCCTGTTTCGTCAAAAGAATGCCCGCCCCGAATTTGGAGTTCCGACGCTCTAGATTGAATCATTTTTAAGTGCTGTAGCAACAGGATAAGTAATGATCAATACAAGCAAAAACGGAGAAGCACTCAGATCCAATTCGCACAATCTCAAGAAACTGAAAAACGCGATCGCTTTCACCTTTGAAAACGGCATCGCCCATCACAAATTAGCAAACAATCTTACAGTTTCGATCGAATAAGTTCGATCGAACTCAATTGCTTCCACCAAAATAGCTTAATAACCTTAAAGCAACTTTAAGGTCATTCATTTGAAAGAGATCGGGCAACAGAGGCAAAAAGATCTTCATAGTTTAAACTTGATTCGTGTTAATACGATCGAATCAATTAAATCAGTGTGTTTGTATGAACACGCAAACGCTGTTCGTCTTAATTTTCCAGCGATTCCAGTAAAACCAATGGCATTGATTTAGACCAATACTGAGGTCAGTTAAAGTTTCTGCTAGAGCTAGCGATCGCCTGACTTTGAGCGATTTTGCTTTCGCAAATCAACTGAACGCTTCAAACGTTTGATGTCTCGATTCGCACTTGTTCCTTACAATCAATTGTGTTGACAAATACATGAACCTCTTCTTTTTTCAACGTGATGATTGTGACAGCCGCCAATACTGCTGCTCCGCTGGCTAGCCTCAGATTGTCAACGCTGCCGAGTGAGGTCGGCTGACAGCTTTGATCCTGTCTCGATCGCCAGAACAGGTCTAAGCTGAGATCTTGCACTGCGCCTGAAAATGCCAGAAAATTATTCGGTCACGGAGCTACAGCCCATTTCACGTTTCGCTTTGAATTTTAATTTAGGCGATCGCCCCAACCGCCCGAAACCTCAATTTAAGCCAGTTCCTCGCTATGCCTGACTCTAATTTCGATCGCGGTCATCTGCTCACCGAGCAGGTCAATCCCAACAGCGTTCATCTCGATCAGCTTGCCACGATCGAACTGGTTGAACTGTTCAATCGCGAAGATGCCCGGACAATTGAGGCGATCGCGGCTGCAAAATCTGAACTGGCCGAAGCGATCGATCGCACGGCGGACGCTTTAGCTCAGGGCGGACGCTTGTTCTACATCGGAGCCGGAACCAGCGGACGCTTGGGCGTTCTCGATGCGGCAGAATGCCCTCCGACCTTCGGCGCCACTGGCGAACAAGTAATCGCATACATCGCCGGCGGAAAAGAAGCGATGTTCAATGGATTTGAAGACGCTGAAGATGCAACGGAGCTTGGTGCCAAAGACGCAGAGGCAGCAAAAGTCGGCCCAGGTGATGCCGTAATTGGTATCACAGCGTCTGGTCGAACACCCTACGTGGTCGGCGCCCTGAGCAAAGCCAAAGAGCTAGGTGCTGCGACAATCATGCTCGTAAATAATCCGAATCCGGAACTGGCAGCCATTTTGCGATATTTCAATAACAGTGATTGTCGGACCAGAAGCTCTGTCGGGCTGCACCCGCATGAAGGCAGGCACAGCGCAGAAGATGGTTTTGAACTTGATTTCGACATGCTCTATGGTGCGTCTCGGCAAGGTTTACGAAAACCTTATGGTAGACCTGCAGCCCACGAATGAGAAACTGAGAGAGCGTGCCGTTTTCCATCATCTCTCTTCTCGGTGGCGTACCGCGTCATCTGGCCGAGGGAGCTCTTG
>JAAUTJ010000447.1 GCA_012031475.1 Leptolyngbyaceae cyanobacterium SM1_3_5
ATTTTCAGTCGATCGGCTGGCCGGAACTCGACACGATCAATGTCAACCAAAAAACCTGGTGCGAGGGTGCATACGGACGCGAACGCGCTTTTTGGGCGAACTGTATGAAAATCGCAACGCACTCACTACGGAGGCCACAGCCCGACTGCTGCACAGCATTGTCGGCGGCGTGGCGGTTTCGGCAGCGCGATCGCAAGCGATGATGTCTTTGATGCAGCGCAGCCTCGATCCGGCTGATCTTGAGGCCAACCCGGAAAATCAGGTGAGCGGATTTCTGGGTGCAGGCTTGCCGCGATCGGCTCGCCTGTGGTCAAAAGCCGGAGAAACCAGCCAGGTTCGCCACGATAGCGCCTATGTGGAACTGCCGCACCTGAAGCCGTTTTTGCTGGTTGTGTTTACGGAAGGAAAAGCGCAAAGTCGCAGCCAGGAGATTTTGCCATTCGTCGCGCAGCAGATTTGTGAGGCAATGGGGACGATCGCGTAATTTGGCGAAGAGACGCGAGATCTCGCGTCTGTACGGGGGAAAGGAGAATTCGTCCTCTCCCTCTGCCTAATTTCAGGCGGTGCCCTGAGTGGGAGATGCGATCGCGTCACAAACCGCCGTCGCCGTCGCGGGAGCCAGCAAAACGCCATTCCGGTAATGTCCGGTCGCCAGCAAAACGTTGTCATATCCTGACAGCAGACCAATCACGGGAGCGGGCTGATTGTGTGGACGAGGGCGCAAGCCTGACCAAGTTTGCAGAATTTTCGCGTTTGCCAAAGCGGGACAAAAGGCGATCGCATCCTCAAAGACGCGCTCTAGGCGATCGGGACTCGCTTCTGCCACGATTCCCGCTTCGTCAGGCAGTTCCACCGTTGCGCCAATCCAATACTGGTGATTGCCGAGCGGGACAAGATGCACATCGTCCCCCGTGATCACAGGCTGAAAGCTGGCATCCCCGATCGATTCTGGTAGCTGTATTTTGATCGCCTGACCTAAGACAGGTCGGAGATCGAGCGGAGCATCAAGCGATCGCGTCAACTCGGTTGAACCCAATCCTGCCGCAACTACCACCCAATCGACGGATAGATTTTCGGACGCTGTAACAACTTGCTGAGCGTGATGGTCAGCCGATCGAATGCTCAAAACTGGGCGATCGAACTCGAAGCGAACGCCGCGCTGTTTGGCCGCTTCCACGAGGGCTAGCGTTAGGGCAGTTGGGTCGATTTGGCGATCGCAGGGCGAATAGATCGCGGCAGCGAGGCCGGGATGCTGAATGTGAGGACAGCGCGATCGCAGCTTTGAAGCGTCCCACTGTTCGATCGGCCAGCCTTGCGTTTGCCGAATATTGATCAGGCTTTGCCAGCGTGGAAGTTCCGCCTCGTCAAAGCACAGCATCACAATTCCCTGACGATTATAAGGAACGGGATGGCCTAATTCCTCAACGAGCGTTTCGTAGCGCTGCATACTCGCCTGCCGCAATTTCCACGATCGCCCCTTCACCTTCTGACTGATTGCGCCCATCAACACGCCCAACGCTGCGCCTGTCGAAGCTTGGGCGGGCTGTTGGCGATCGAAAACGGTAATTCGCAAATCGGGAATCGAACTGAGTTCATAGGCAATCATTGCGCCAACGACACCACAGCCGATTACAGCAACTTCAGTCATAGATCCAAAAATAAGGGGCACAGCCGTGCTGCACCCCCATTTTGAATCAATTATCTGAAATCCATTAGCCGTTGCTGGCCTTAATTTCCGGCGGCAGCAGATTGAGGTAGATCTCGAAGTCTTCGATCGCCCCGTTGTAGTTCTGCAATGCCTTCCGGCTGTCTTCCAGTCTGGCTGCTTCGTCAATTTTAATCAGATGTCCAAACACGTCTTTGGCGGCTTCTTGGGCTTGCGGCTGCACGTCCGGGGCGAGTGTCCGCGTCAGGCGAAGCATCGTCTGCCGCAGTTCACCTAGGGGACCATGAATGTAGGTTTGCACGTCGTTCCAGCGTTTGCGCTGCACGTATCCCGGAATTTTCAGCATTCGCTCGCGCAGTTCTTCCACCTCGCCCAAATAGCGCTTGATTTGCTCAAGCTGGGCGGGCGTGTAGGTCGAAACCGGACTGCTGCTTTTGGCTGCGATCGCCATTCCGCCCGAAGAAAACACCATCAGACCCACGAGTAACAGCGCTAGCAGGCTGCGTTTAACTCGATCGAGGAAAAAGGCAGGAAACCCAGTCGTCATGCGCTTACTGTAAAGATGAATTACTCCGTTCCGAAATATATCTCAATTCTTGGTGAAAAGATTGTCGCTAAAGGGGGAATTGGCGATTGGGTGTCGGGGTTGAGACGCGAGATCTCGCGTCTGTACGGATTGGGTGGCGGCTAGGGAATCGATCGCCGCAGGAAGGGGGCGATCGCCTCGCTCACTTTTTCGTGCCAGTCTTCTTGCGGATAGTGGCCGACTTCTTCAAGCTGAATGAGTTGCCATCGGGCAAATTTTTGACGAACGATTCGGCAAGGCTGACGGGCAGCCAGGGGTCTTTGATGCCCCAGGCGATAAGGACGGGCTGCTTCCAGTTGGCGAAGGCTTGGAGTTCGGTCATGGCTTGGGGAAGCTGGAGGTTACGGACGGTGACGAACAGCGATCGCCCTGCATCCGAGCTTTTCAGGAACGGACGGCGATAGACATCGAGATCGTCATCTTCGACTCGATAGCCGCCGCCGCCTTCGAGGGTGCGATCGACCAAGAGCGGGTCTTGCGTCAGCATTTCGCCCGCCAAGGGAATGCCAAGCTGTTTCATCTTCCAGGGCAGTTTAGCTTCGGCGCGATCGGCGCGTTGAGAATGGCGATGCGATCGATTTGTTCAGGATGGCGCAGCGCATATTGCAGTCCAACGGAACCAACGAAGCCCTGCACCACGAGGGAGAAGCGATTGATTCCCAAGGCTTTGACAAACTCACCGAGCGCGGCAATGAAGGCGTCGGGCGTGTAGGCAAAGTCGCGCTTGTCGGGTTTGGCAGAAAAGCCTGACCCGATCCAGTCGGGAGCGATCGCCCAAAAGCCTTGATCGGCCAAGGCGGGCAGCACTTCGCGATAGCTGTAGCTTGGGCGGGCAATCCGTGCAGCAGCAACACGGGCGGCTTATCGCTGGGATTGATTGGCTCCGATTCGCGATAAAACCAGGTGAATTTTCCAACTTCAATAAACTTTTCTGCTGCCGCCACGATCGATCCTCGAATGCCGTTTCGATCGAGCTTATCCCAAACGGGAATCGAGATGAGCAGCAAAGACGAGATTCAACCCGTTGCGGCTCGATTGTCCTGATCGGTTCAAATTCCGTGAAGATTAATTGCAGAAACTCAGAAATCTGTCTTTTGGTTGCTTCGATCGCCACTCTTTGCGAGAACAATTAGAGATGTCAGCCAACCGTCTGTCTCAATTGCTACCGATGCAGCCGCAATTGATGAACTTTTGATAAATCTTTCACACGAATTGCGATCGCATCTGTAAATCTGGAGTAATCGAGCAGCACGACTGCTAACCCAACCAGCGCGGCGAAATTGTCTTCACCGTTGCGCTTTTGAGGCAGCAGTCAAGTTTGAGCGGCTACGCAACGTGCCGCCCGTTTTGCTGTCCAAATTTCTTAAAAACTGAGGAGAAAAATGTTTAATCGTCGTCTTCGTCACTGGCTTCCGATCGCTGGACTGATGTTCCTCGCAGCCTGTAGCGGCAATGCACCCAACGCCAACGGTGATGGTGAAGCCAGTAATGGTGGAACAGCCAACAATCAGCAAGGCGCAGTCAATACCGAATTTAGCGCCGCCGAAGGCTGCAACAACGTTGGCGTTTTGCTGCCCGAATCGGATACCTCAGCGAGATATGAAGCATACGATCGCCCCTTGCTAGAGCGCGAACTCAAAGCCGCCCTGCCCGACGTGACGATTCAATACTCCAACGCCAACGGCAACGCCGACACGCAGCAGAACCAGGCCGAAGCCGCCTTGACCAAGGGCGCTTGCATCCTCGTGGTGGGACCCAACGACAGCGAAAAAGCCGCGACGATCGTGCAGCAGGCCAAAGCCAGCGGCGTTCCCGTGATTGCTTACGATCGCTTGATTCAAGACCCCGACACGGCTTTCTACGTTTCGTTTGACAACGAGCGCGTTGGAGAACTGCAAGGCCAGTTCATTGTCGATCAGTTCAAAGCGGGCGAATTGGAACTCCAGCGCGGCGCAAATCTCGCCATGATCAACGGCTCGCAAACGGACAGTAACGCTTTGCTGTTCCGCCAAGGCGCACTCAAAGCTTTGCAACCGCTCGTGGACAGCGGCGACATCAACTTGGTCTTCGACCAGTACACGCCCAACTGGGAAGCGGCTCGCGCTCAGTCGGCAATGGAAGGCATTTTGACGAAAGAAAGCAACAACGTCCAAATTGTCTACGTTGCCAATGACGGACTTGCCAACACAGTGATCGCTGCCCTGCGCGAACAAAACCTGGCAGGCAAAGTCCTCGTGACGGGACAAGACGCCACCCTGACCGGAATTCAAAACATCCTCAGCGGGACGCAGGCCATGACGATCTACAAGCCGATCGCGGAAGAAGCCCGCGCCACCGCGCAACTCGTGGCCGCCCTTAGCAGAGGCGAAGACGCCAGCAGCATCGCCGATCGCCAAACCGAAATTCAAGGCGGCGGACAAATTCGCTCCGTCCTGCTCGATCCGGTCGTGGTCGATCAGTCCAACGTGGCCGACACGGTGATCAAAGACGGCTTCTTGACGAAAGAAGAAGTCTGCCAAGGTCTGCCTGCGGGTGCGGGCGGCGTTTGTCCATAGTTCGATCGCCCTCACCCTAAATCCCTCT
>JAAUTJ010000448.1 GCA_012031475.1 Leptolyngbyaceae cyanobacterium SM1_3_5
CTGGCCAGGTTGCTTCTAAGGCTCTCAATGATCGTTAAAGCCGATTCAATCGTGGTCAAAGCCGTATCGAGCTCCCCCTGTTGCCGCTGAATTTGGGCAATTCGCAGCAGACTCAGGGCTGCTTTGGGACGATCCCCCAGGGCTTGGCGGATTTCCAGGGCTTGCTGTTGCAGCAGCTTGGTCGATTTGATCCGGCCATCCGGCTTGTTGGTCGTGGTCAGCAGCAGCACGGTCGATTCGGGGATCGCGGGCAGGGTGCGATCGAATTCTGCCAGCAAATCTTCCGGGCAGCGCTGGCAAACCGAAGTATCGGCCAGCCACACAAAGCGACTGCCTGCGCCAAACGGAGCGGTCATCGCCTGATTGAGAGCTTGGCGGACGGGATCGGGCTGGTCGGGGCAAGATCTTCTCAAAGTTGAAGCTGTGCCAGTCGGGATCGAGGAATCGATCGCGCAGCACGGTCACGGCTCGACTCAGCGCAAATTCATCTTCGCCCCAGTAAAGGTAAACGGGCATCCTGTTAAACTAGTGCAGGGATTCCTGGCTCATCGTAACGCGACAACGCGCCCGCCGAAAATTCCCGCTACAGTAAGGATCGAGCAATCACTTTGGTTAGGACAAGGGGCAGCGATGGACGATACCTATTCAGCGTATGTGAATCGCGTGGCGCGGCTGACGCTGCCAGATGCCTACCAGTCTCAGGTGCAGCATCTTCAAACTTCCCCGAAGTTTCAGCGGCAGGCCGATGGCAAAGTGGCAACCATGCCGTTTCCGGGCTATTCGGTGATTACGCCACCCTGGAAGGACGACGCGGAAAATACCGAGTTTTATCAGGGGCTTGAAGCGCTTCAGCAGCAAATTGGCGATCGCCTCCCTGCCGATTTCGTGATTCCCTTGCCGCCTGAGAGCTTTCACATGACGCTGGCTGATCTAATTTGGGACAGCGCCTTTCGTCACGCCAATGAAAATCCTGATTTTGAGCAGCAGTTGCGCGATCGAATTGCCGCCAGCCTGCAACAGTGCGAACCTCAGCTTGTCGGTGGTCCGCCGATCTACTGGCAGGCGTTGGGGCTGGTCGTGATGCCCAGAGCGATCGCCGTTTGCCTCGCTCCCAAAGATGAAGCCGCCTACATCCGAATTTTGCAGCTTCGCCGCGCCATCTACCAAAATCAAGACCTGATCGGGCTGGGAATCGAGCAGCAATATCACTTCACCGCCCACGTCACGCTGGGCTATTTCGGCACACTCCCCGACGATCGCGCTGCCCTTAGCGAAGCACTCAACGACCTGACGCACCAGTGGATTGAAAACAGTCCGCCCCAGTCGCTCTGGGTACACCGCGCCGAACTTCGCAAGTTTGAGGACATGACGCGCTACGATCGCGAACCAAACTGGCCGAGGCTGGAGTTTTGAGCGAATCGCCTCTGAATCATCCGATTCTGAAGCAAAGTTTCGCCGCGATCGATCGCGAAATCGGCTCCCACAACTTTTCACCTGCCGAATATGCGATCGTCCGGCGCGTCATTCACAGCACGGCGGATTTTGAGTTTAAGCATCTGCTGCGATTTAGTCCGGGCGCGATCGAGTCCGCAATCATCGCTCTGCAAGCCAAAACGCCGATCGTCACCGATGTCAATATGGTCGCGCAGGGAATTGGGTCGATGGCGCAAAAGACGTTTGGCAATCCGGTGATTGCGGCGATCGATCGTGCCCGATCGCGCTTCCAGGCAGAACGCGCACCGAAACCGGACTGCTCGACTGCTGGCAAGAATTTCCGCAGGCGATTTATGTGATTGGCAATGCGCCGACTGCGCTTTTGGCCTTGTGCGAACAAATGATACACACAAAAATTCAGCCGCCGATCGTGATTGGTGCGCCTGTGGGATTCATTGCGGTGGTTGAATCGAAGGCGGCACTGGAGGCAACAACGGTTCCGCAAATTCGAGCGGAAGGTCGCAAAGGTGGCTCTCCAGTTGCGGCGGCGATCGTCAACGCGCTGCTGGTTTTGGCTTGGGAACAAGCTCAACTTAAGCCTTGAAACTCTGCGATTCAAGCTTCATCATTTGCTGTTATCCGCTTTATGTTTCCTCACTAAGAATTCATCGTTTGCCCTTTCATCTATCAGACTCTATCTCTATAGTAAGTAGAGTAGGCATTTGAAGCCTTAGCAAGATTGCGTGAATCAGCGATCGCAATCTTGCTTTGTTTCATTCTGACCTGCTCAACAATTTGTTCAAATTAGCTTGCTTGTGTGGCGATCGCCGTATTTTTACTCCGCTTGCGATCGTTACCTGCTGCTATTGCTGTTTCGATCGGGCTGCTGCATTGGCAGTCTGAAATGCTTCAATTGCCTAAATTTTTTATTCGGTACTGCATCCGTTTCGCTAAATCTTAAACCCAAAACTGTCCTTTCGTCTAATCTTTCTTGTAAGGTCGATCGCCGCTATGAAATCAGAAGACATTCTCGTTAAAGAAGCCTGGAATTTGCTCGAAGCCTCGATGGTTTACTACCAGGATCGTCCGGTCGGAACGGTTGCCGCTCGTGATCTCAGCGTCGATGCGCTCAACTATGATCAGTGTTTTGTGCGCGATTTTGTTTCCTCTGCCCTGCTATTTTTGATTCACGGGAAATCAGACATCGTGCGCGATTTTCTAATTGAAACCTTGGCGCTGCAAAGCAACGACAAGCAGATGGACTGCTTTAATGCTGGACGCGGCTTGATGCCTGCCAGCTTCAAAGTGGAAAATTGGGACGGCAAACAATCGATCGCCGCAGATTTTGGCGAACATGCGATCGGGCGCGTCACTCCGGTTGATTCTTGTTTGTGGTGGCTGATTTTGCTGCGGGCTTATGTGAAAGCCACAGGCGATATTGCCCTTGCCCATCGATGGGATTTCCAACAAGGAATTGTGTTAATTCTCAAGCTTTGTTTGGCCGATCGATTCGATATGTATCCGACGATGCTCGTTCCTGATGGCGCATTTATGATCGATCGCCGCATGGGAGTCGCCGGACATCCGCTGGAAATTCAAGCGCTGTTTTATGCCGCGTTGCGATCGGCTCGCGAACTGCTCAAACCCGGACGGCAAGGCGATATTTACACTCAGGTTCTCAGCTATCGCCTCAGCACGTTGAACTATCACATCCGCGAATATTATTGGCTTGACCTGAAGCGATTGAACGATATTTATCGCTTTCAAGGCGAAGAATTTGGCGCGAGCGCCGTCAACAAATTCAACATTTATCCGGATTCTATTCCGCACTGGCTCACCGAATGGATGCCTGAACAAGGTGGCTATCTGGCTGGAAATTTAGGCCCCGCCATGATGGATTTTCGCTTCTTTAGCCTGGGTAATTTGATGGCTGTGATTTCCTCGCTGGCGAGTCCCAAAGAATCGCGATCGATCATGGATTTGATCGAACAGCGCTGGCAAGATTTGGTTGGCTATATGCCGATGAAGATTTGTTTTCCCGCAGTGGCCGATCTGGAGTGGAAAATTCTCACAGGCTGCGATCCGAAAAATGTGCCCTGGTCATACCACAATGGCGGCAACTGGCCTGTTTTGCTGTGGACATTGGCCGCAGTTGCTCAAAAAACCGATCGCCCCGAACTCGGCTGGAATGCGTTAGAAATTGCGGCTCGTCGGCTCAGCGAAGACGAATGGCCGGAATATTATGACGGGCGAAACGGTCGGCTGGTGGGTAAAGCATCACGCAAATATCAAACCTGGACGATCGCCGGATTCCTGTTAGCAAAAGAATTCATGGAGCATCCCGAACACCTCAACTTAATCAGTTTTGAGGAAGATTCAGATGTTACTTCTATGCTTGCTTTAGCACAAGAATGGAGTTAGAAAAGTCAGCATTTCCAGGCAGAAATACACAAACTTTTGCCTGGAAATAACTTTGGCAGAATTTGCACACCACTAAGAGCGAATTCCTGGAGATCTTAAAACCGATCGACAACCGTTCACCGATCGATCGGTGTAAGCTATTCAACTGTGACTCAACTCGATCGCGGCATCCCGGAACAATCTCCACCTTCTGCAAGCTGGCAAGGTCGGCTGAAGCTTGACTATGCCCAGCGTCAAAACGCGACTGAGCTTGTCCGCAGTCAAAATCAAGCGCCTTTGAAGGTGCAGCGATCGTTTCACTCGGAAGGCAGCGTTTGCCACAGCGTCATTCTGCACACGGCGGGCGGCATTGTCGGCGGCGATCGACTGGCGATCGACATCAATTTGCAGCCCAAATCTCACGCTTTAATCACGACTGCCGCCGCTGCCAAAATTTATCGCAGCAGTGGCGCACAGGCTGAGCAGGTGACGCAAATTCAAGTGGGCGAAAATGCCTGTTTGGAATGGTTGCCGCAGGAGGCGATCGCCTTTGCGGGCGCAAACTTTCAGCAATCTACGCGCATTGAACTCGGTCAGGGCGCAATCTGGATGGGCTGGGAAATGACGCGATTGGGACGCAGTGCGAGCGGTGAGCGCTTCACATCAGGCAAGTGGCGATCGCAAATCGAATTGGTACTCCTGCCCAACTATTAAAGTCAGGAGCTAACCGCGATAGCTTTTGCACGATCGCATCGTTGACCCAGAGGATCAGCGGAAAGCTAAAACTTTTGCGAAACTCATCTCGTACTTGATTAGTGGCCGTCAAAACATCATCTAAAGCGCGAACTGAGTCTAATCCTAAAATCATCAACGCTTGGGGTTGGGCTTGCCCAAGTTGAGTTTTGATGAAGGTATAGAGCGTTTTCTCAGTGCTTTGTAACGACAACTCATGGACGGGAACGGGACACTGTTGGCGCAGTTGTTG
>JAAUTJ010000449.1 GCA_012031475.1 Leptolyngbyaceae cyanobacterium SM1_3_5
CTTTAGTTGTGGACACGAGCCCAGCTCGGTTTCCATTAGTTCAACTTCCGAAGAAGTTTCAAGTGGTTATAGGAGGTTCCAGAACGGACCTCTTGAGTTTCCATTAGTTCAACTTCCGAAGAAGTTTCAAGGGTCGGCTCCTAGAAGCCTTGCTCTGTGAGCATTCTACACCCCATTTTTCAAGGGGGTCAACCACCACTTGCCATAATTGATAAATCTTCGCAATAAGACCCTGGTAAAAACGGCTAAAACCCTTGTCCAGCATGGCATTCAAGGGGGTCGACGATCGAATCAGCCTTTCAGCCATCCTAACCACCCCCTTGAAACATCCACCAAACGCTGTTTCTTGCCTCCGCTCAACCACGTCCCAAACGCCATTCACTGCTAGAGCATAATACTTCAGAGACGATCGCCCCCGCAGCAAAAAGCAGCCGATCGATCGACTGCTCCAAATGTGAATCTGTGAAAGCCTGGTGAGAAGCGATCGGCTTTTAGATTAAGTATTCTCGATTCAAACGCGGTTCTTCCGTCGGACTAAAGGATTGTAGTCCTCATGCGACAGCAGCTTCAGCGGCATCAGGCGATCGCCTTCCATGCGACACAGCAGCCGATAGCGATACGACACTGGAATTCTGACAACAGTGCGATCGCCCCGCAGCCGCCTCCCTCGCAATTGCCAATACTCCCCGCCCTCATCCAAAGCCGCCAAAATTCCTCTGGCTTTCAGAACGATTGCCCTGGGCAAGCGCCGTAGATCGATCGGGTCAGCCGCAAAGCTCAGCTTCCAGGCTTGTTTTTCTGCAATGGCTTTGGTTCGACTGGGCGATCGCACAATTGGAGATGAGCAAACCGACCCAGCGATCGCCTCAGCCAAACGAGACTCGATCGACGCACAGCCGATTGCTGCACGATCGATCGACGCACAACTGCTTGATGCACAACAATGACACCACTGACCAAATCCTCGATGCCCACAGGCAAACCGCTTGCGGTGCTTTCGACTGCGCCCCATCTCTTGTTCCTCCCAACTTCGACCGAGCCGCCGATCAAGCTTCATCCGATCGTGTTCTGCCGATCACCCAAGCATCTGCCTGCTCAATCAGCCGCGCCAACGCCGCCAAAATCTCGACATAGCGCTGAAACAATTCCTGTCCCTCTTCTCCGATCCAGGTAGCCACACCGGACGGCAAACTCAATCCAGGTTTGTGTTTCTGCTGCTTCAGCTTCAGCCTCGTTCAGCTTGGCGACAAACGCCTTTCTAAACCGCCGCTTCTGCCATGCCTCTGCGATCGAAGCACAGACCGATCGCGACGATCGCACCATTGTCGCCGCAGCAGTTCCCATTCTTCTTCAGGAAACGCCTGCGATCGCTGAAAAATTTGCATCGCACTGGCAAACGCCACCTGATACACCTGCAACTCTCGATGCTGCTCAATAAATCCTCGATTCATCGTTCTGTCTCCCAACGGTTAAACAATAAACGCGGCATCATCCACCTGCCGTTCCGGTTGCGTTCCCAAAATCATCACCTTGCGCCGACAGTGCGCCGATAGCGGATAGAACCGCACTTGGTCTTCCTGCGGCTTGAGGATTTTCAGCAGCCGCTTCTGGACAAACTCAAGCTGATCGATCGTCAACACGCACTCAAACACCGACTGCTGCACCCGCATTCCATACCCTTCCAACAGGTGAGCGATCTTGTTGCGACGGCGATCGCTCACCACGTCATAGCAGACCAAATAAAATGCAGACATCAGCTATCGCTCCCACTGCATCGGGCGATAAACTTCCCGCTCTCCCATCAAGCAGGCGACATACTCCCACACCTGAAGCTCTAAACAGCGGCGATAGCTGACCTTGTATCCCGTGTGCGGATGCGTCACTGACTGCTGCAACTTTTCCTCCCAGTGCTTGAGAAACTTTTTCAGCGCATCCGGGTAGAGATAGACGCCGCCCCGCTCATCCGGCGGCGTAAAATCCTCGATCGTGAAAATGTCTGAATTAATCAAATACGCCACGAGCGAATCGACCATGAACGCCCGAAATTCCTCGACTAGATCGCACACCAGCGAAGGGCGATTCTTCTGTGGCAAGTGCAAATTGCCAAAATGCGTGTGCAGTCCCGCTGCTTCCACCATCGAGTGCATATTTTGCGACAGCAACGTATAGCCCAAACTCAGCAGGCTATTGACCGGATCAGTCGGTGGGCGGCGGGTGCGTTTTTCAAACTCAAACTTGCCCTTGAGCAGCGTGGCAAATGCCTGGAAATACAGATGTGCCCCCTGCCCCTCGTAGCCCAGCATCGACTCGATCGATTCTGCTTTGGGCAGCTTCTGCATCAAATCCGCCAACCCCGCAATCGCGGTCTTTGCCGTCTCAGTCGGACGTTTACGATGTAATCGCTGCAAGACCACGCGACTGTTGTGCAGCTTCCCCAAATAATGCTCTGCGCCTGGTTGAACCGAAAGTCGGGATCGAGCGATCGCTGCACCTGCTGCGCCAAATACTCGATCTGCGCCTGTCCCTCGGTTTCCAGCCTGCCAAAATATCTGCCGTTGCTCGCCAAGTACAGAATTGGCACTCGTCGTCGCAGCGCCAAACTGATGGCTCCATGCGAAACGTTGCAGCAGCCAAATAGCACAACATGGCTAACCTGATTGATTGGAACGCTGCACTTCAATTCTTGCTGATGAAACACCTGAAACTGCTGATGCTGTACGCGCAGATACGCGCCTTGATCGGTCACATATAAAGTCGTCATTGGGTCACTCCAATAGGTATCTGGGGGTGTCGTGGTTTTTCGATCGGTGAATTTCGCAATGCCGCAGGCTTTGGGCGGCCCGTAGCTGACGCGAATCGGTTTGGCTGGCTTTTTGTCTGGACTGGCGCGGGCGGGCTGGGGCGATCGCACTTGCCCTGCACAAAACTGATGTCCCAAAAACGTGAATTCTTGATCGGGAGCTAGAATCTTCGTCTTCTCCTCGTTCAGCGTCAAAAAACAGTCTTCCAGCCAATCGCTCATCAGCGCCAGCACCCGATTCGCCTCTATCCATCCGCCACACACTGCCACGCAGTCATCTCCATAGCGCGTAAGGTGAATGCCAGCCTCAAGGCAGCGGCGATCGAATTCGCAAAGGTAGAGATTTGCCAGTGCCCCTGACAAAATGCCGCCCTGCAACACGCCCTGATTGAGTCGGCAGTAGTGTCCTTGGAGAACCACGCCAGATTTAAGCTGCTGTTCAATTAACCGCATCAGCACAGGTTGAACCTGAAGCTGTTCGAGCTGCGTCAGCAGCAACGGCCAAGCCAGATGATCGAAAAACTGCCGAATATCTGCCTTCACAGTCCAGGTCGGCTGATGTCGATAGCGCTCCATCACCTGTTCCACTGCGGTGTAGACCGAGTATCCCGGTCGGTAGGCGTGACAGCATTCGGCAAAGCTGGCTTCCAGGGTGGGATAGATCGCTTGCAGCAAGTAGCGCTGCACAATTCGATCGCGCACTGTGCCAATGCCAATCAGCCGTCGTCCGCCACTTTTCTTTGGCAGATAAAATCCTTTGGCAGGACTGGCCGCATAGTGTTCACGCTGAAGCTGGTGGCGCAGAAGCTGGATTTGCTCTGGGGCAACACCCGAAAATAGATCAAGGGTGATGCCGTCCACGCCAGCCGCACGGCTACCTCGCTGCACCAGAGTCCAGGCCGCGTTTTAGATGTTCGGTGTGAATCATGCCTTTGCTCCGTTTGAGAAAGAATCAGCGCTGTCTTGCTGTGAATTCATCCTCTCAATTGAGTTTCTGCACTCATGCCTGTGTGGGTCGATCGCGACCTGAGTTCGTGCCTGAGTTCGTGCCTGAGTTCACGTCTGCTTTCAGCAAAAAATCACTATAAAATCTGAGATAGCGAGGTTAGGCTTCACCATGCCCCGATCGGTTCACGTTCATCCTGACTACCGAATCGATGTGGCGACGGCCCTTGAGCGCAACGGATTTTTGACGCAGGGAGATTTGGCGGCTCATTTAGAAATTGCGCTCTGCACCGTCAGCAATTTTTGTCGGGGAGTCAACGTTTCGATCGCCAAATTTGAAGCAATCTGCGAGGCATTAACGCTGGACAAGAAGCAAATTATTCAGCCGAAATCAGTTCAAAGTTCAGTTGACACTTCAACGTCTTCCAGCACCACTACCGATCCGATCGAGTTTTTTGCCTACGATCGAGCTTGGGTCGGTCGATCGACTTTAATTTCTAATTTGTCGGATCGGCTGCAAACAAGCTGCCGCATTCTCTTTCTCACGGGTATGGCTGGAATCGGCAAAACGGCGCTGGCTGAGCGCTTGATGATTGAGTTTCAGGAGCGATCAATCCTGCTGCGGGAGAATTTTGATAGTCAGGAACAGGCGATCGACTTTGGTAGCGTGGCGGCTCGCTTGCTCGAAAGTGTGGGCAGGTCGTTACACCAGACGATCGCCAGGATATGCGGCAACTTACCGCTCGGCTTGTTCACTATTTGCAAAACAATCGCTGTTTGCTGGCGATCGATTCGCTAGAAGAAGTTTTGCAAGGCGATGAGCAGCAAGGCTGGAGCCAGTTCAAAGACGAAGGGTTTCTGCTGTTCTTTCAGCAAGTGCTGGCCTCTGCTCTGTGTCAGAGCCGAATCATCGTGACTTCTCAAGAACTTCCTGTTCAACTGCTGGAGTTTGGTACGCGCTACCAGAATTTTGGTTCAATCAGCCGCTGACCGGGCTTTCTGAGGCAGAACAGATTGCCCTGTTTGAACAGACAGGATTGGATGCGAGTCCCACAGTCGAGGCAG
>JAAUTJ010000450.1 GCA_012031475.1 Leptolyngbyaceae cyanobacterium SM1_3_5
ATGCTTGCCCGTGAGATGGTGAGACGGGCGGAGGGATTAAGAAGCGGCTGTTCCCTAACCCCTGCCAATCTCACTTCTACGCGCCCACCGTTCGGCGTGAACTTGATCGCGTTGGAAAGCAAATTCCAGGCGATTTGCTGCAAGCGGGCACTGTCCCCGGAGATCACCAGTTTCTCAGTAGGCTTCTCGAAATCCAGATCGATCGATTTGGCTTCGGCGGCGAGGTGGACAGTTTCGATCGCCGCTTGAATCGTCAGGGCAAGATTGACGGGCTGCACGTTCAAGATCATCTTGCCGCGCAGAATTCGCGACACGTCGAGCAGATCTTCGATCAGTTGCGTTTGCAGTTTGGCGTTGCGCTCAATGATTTCGAGGGCGCGATCGAGTCCGGCCTGATCAAATTTGCGAGTTTGCAGCAGGCGAGTCCAGCCCAAGATCGGATTGAGGGGCGATCGCAGTTCGTGTGAGAGAACCGCGAGAAATTCGTCTTTGAGGCGATTGGCGCGTTCAGCTTCTTCGCGGGCTTTTTGTTCGCGCTGCAACAACTGTTCGCGATCGCGTTCGGCGTTTTGGCGATCGGTGATGTCGAGTACCAAAGACAAAATCGAAACAAGGTGCCGTCGTCGTCGAGCAGAGCAGAACTGTGCCATTCACAGGTAAGAATCGCGCCAGTTTTGGTGTAGTTGCGATTTTGTGCAACCGTTTGAATTTCGCGATCGATCAAGATGCGATCGAGGACGCGCTGCACAATTTCTGCATCCGGTTCATACACAAAGCGAAACTCACTGAGATCGCGGCCAACCACTTCAGCAGCGCTCCAGCCAAACACGCGCTCAGCAGTTTTTGACCAGCGCATCACCTGCAAATCGCGATCTAATTCGATCACGGCTAGCGGCGTGTTCTCGAAGTGAAAATTCAGCTTTTTGAGGGCAGAGTCGAGTGCAGATTCGGTTTGCTTGCGATCGGTAATATCTTCGGCAACTCCGGCAATTCGGTAAACTTGGCCTGCTTCATTGCTGATTGGAAAACCGCGATCGCGAATCCAGCGAATCGTGCCGTTTGGCCGGACAATTCGGTAGTCAATCTCGTAGCGATCGAGATTATTCTCGGCGTAAAAAGCGTTAATGCGAGCTTGGTCGTCTGGATGTAGGGTTTGGAGCCAAGAATCGTAAACGAAACTGTTCGCATCGGGGCACGATCGACCCCAAATTCGTTCATAAGCAGCGCTCGTATAAATCAGCCGATAGTCCAAATCCACCATCCAAAAAGCGTCATCAATGTGATCCGCAAGCTGTTGAAACAGTGCTTCACTTTCACGCAAAGCGGCTTCCATCTGCTGGCGATCGGTGATGTCGTAAAACGTGCCGACAGCGGCAACAATTTGTCCGTCTGCATCGCGGATGGGGGAAGAACTGCTGATAACTCTGCGCGTTGTGCCGTCGCCACAGCGCACCAGCATTTCTTCGTCGCGGATGATTTCGCCCGTGCGAATCGATCGCGCTACGGGCGTTTCGATCAGTGGGTAGGGTTCGCCGTTCGGGTAGTAGCAGGGATACTGGTCATATTCATCAATGCTGCTAGAAGTGGGCGTTGCGCCGCGCAAAATCTGCTTGATCTGCTCGTTGGTGAGAATGATTCCACCCGAAGGCGCTTCCACGACAATCAGCGCGGCGGGCATTTGCTGCAAGACGGCCTCCAGCAAGTTCTGCTTGGCTTGCAGTTCGTCCGTCAGCCGCAGCCGTTCCTGCTCGATTTGCTTTTGGTCATGGATGTCGGTGCAAGAGCCGATCCAGGCGGCGATCGATCCGTCGGCGTTGTGGTGCGGCATGGCACGAGCGATGAACCAGCGGTATGCACCATCGGCGCGGCGCAAGCGATATTGCGTTTCGATCGATCGGCCTGCGGCAAAAGCCATTTGCCAAGCAGTCGTGGTCGCGTCGCGATCGTCGGGATGCAGCACGTTCTGCCAGCCCCAGCCGAGCGATTCCGTCGGGGTCAATCCGGTGTAGTCATACCAGCGCTGATTGCAGTATTGCGTTTCGCCGCTGGCCGATGTCACCCAAACCAACTGCGGCAGGGCTTCGGTCAAGGTGCGATAGCGCGATTCGCTGTCTTGCAACGCCTGCAAATGCCGATCGGCGCGTCGCTGTGCCTGTCGGCGCTGACGGTGCAGCAAGCTGATCAAAATCGTGATGAAGCTGAACACCACCAGCGGAAAAATCAGACCGCTCTAGTTCCGCACCCGACTCCAGCGGCAGCACAAACAGATAGGCGATCGCCAGCAGCGACAATCCGCTTGCCAGCAGACCCGCCCGCAGTCCGCCCAGATAGGCGTTGAGCGCGACGGCGGCATAAAAACCCGCCAAATTTGCAGGCGCAAGATAGGGCAGCAGCAGATGCGTCAGCAGCGTGGCGATCGCCACACTCAGCGGCGCAATTCCCAGGCGAATCAATCGATCGCGATGCATCAGCACTCCAACCCAGACAAATCTCGATGTCCAAACACTCTTCTACCTTAGAAAGAGGCTGGTGCAATCTTGGTCTGCCTTTTGGCCGAATTCCAGCCCATATCAAGGATTGAAGCGCTTTTCTGTTTTTTCTACCTTTTTTGCCGTGTTTTCGGGGCGCGATCGCCCTACCGCCGCACGGCTCCATTTGCCGTTGCAGTTTCCGGTTCCGCCAAGCCAAACACCTGCGCGAACACCTTGTCCACTTTGTAGCCAGAATCGATCGATTCGAGCGGGTCTTTCCGCAGGCGGTGACGCAAACAGAGGCCGATGACGCGCCGGATATCTTGAATGGTGACTTCGGTGCGGCCTTCAAACGCAGCGATCGCTCTGGCAGCGCGATTGGTGACAATATCGCCGCGCAGTCCGTCCACATCCAGATCTGAGCAGACCTGTGAAATTTTGACGCGCAACTCGTGATCGATCGAGACGGTCGGCAGCAACGCCTGCGAATTCAGTAAGGTTTGCTGAAGTTCGTCCTGCTGCGCCTGATGTGCGACGAGAAAAGCCTGCGGATTTTGGTCGAATTGCGATCGCTGATCGACAATTTGAACGCGCAGTTCCGGGTCTTTGACGGTGCGAATTTCGGCGTGCATTCCAAAGCGATCGAGCAGTTGCGGGCGCAGTTCGCCTTCTTCCGGGTTGCCCGATCCAACGAGGACAAAGCGAGCGGGGTGACGAATCGAAATGCCTTCGCGCTCGACGGTGTTCCAGCCGGACGCCGCCGAATCAAGCAGCACATCGACCAGGTGATCGTCGAGCAAGTTGACTTCATCCACGTACAAAATGCCGCGATTGGCCTTGGCGAGCAGTCCCGGCTCAAACGCTTTCACGCCTTCCGACAAAGCTTTTTCAATGTCGATCGTGCCGCAGACGCGATCTTCGGTGGCACCCAGCGGCAAATCGATCATCTGCACTTTTTTGTGAGCGATCGGCAGTTCCACCTGCTGCTCTAGCTGCTGTTTGACCGCATCGCTCATCAGTTCCGGGTCGGTCGGGTGGCTGTTGAACGGGTCATCCGCAATCACTTCAATTTCCGGCAGCAAATCGGCTAGGGCGCGAATCGTGGTGGATTTTCCGGTTCCGCGATCGCCCATAATCATCACGCCGCCGACCTTGGGATCGATGACGTTGAGCAGTAGCGCAAGCTTCATTTCTTCTTGACCGACGATCGCCGTGAAGGGAAAACGGCGCGGCGGGGCAGGGCGGGTACAGTCACGGGAATCGAGCTACCTTGAACAAAACGCTGCTTCTCATTTTGCCACACAGACGAGGGATGAACGCGATCGAATCGGCTGGTGTAATCTGTTGAAGTTGCAGGTGAAGCAGGCGATCGGGCAGGACAGCAAGATGAATTCAAATTTGGAATATCGTCTGCAAGCGGAAGATCAACTCTGCTTGATTCACATTCCTAAAACAGCGGGGACAACCTTAACTGCAATTCTTGATGCACAGTTCAGCGTCGATCAAATTTGCCCGCCGTTGCTCAATCTGCAAACAGGTAATTCTGAACTTCAAGAACATGGTGCAATTTTGCTTCCTGAACAGATTACCCGCTACAAGCTGCTGCGCGGCCACTTTCACCATGACTTAATTGATCGATTTCTTGTGAAGAAACCGCACTATCTCACGATGCTGCGGCATCCGATCGATCGCACCATTTCGCTCTACAACTTTCTGAGGCGAGCCAAAGCAAAAGGTGAACCGGAATATAACGAAGACACCAAACTTTTGCGCGATGCAACGAACAACGGCTTAGAAGGCTTCATGGCAAATTCTCATCCGATCGTCAAAATGCGAACCTCCAATCCGCAAACGCGCCTGTTGGGAATTGAGCCGCAGGGCGATCGATCGGATGCGGAAGTGCTGCGATCGCGAAAGCCAATTTAGAAAAATTCATCTTCGTCGGATTAACCGAGCGCTTTCAAGATTCCGTTTTTCTCCTGTCCTACATTTTCGGCTGGTATCCGTCCACTTCATACTCCAGCCTAAGAGTCGCCGCCAACAAACTAACCAAACACGATCTACCACAGTCCGTTCTCGATGCCATTATCGAAGCGAATCAGCTTGATTTAGAACTGTATAATTATGCTGAAAAGCTGTTTTGTGATCGCTTCTCGCAAATGCTTTCCGTGCTCAGTACAAAATACAATCAGCCTGTTTCTAAAGATTCACCGTTAATTTTTAACCTGCTCGAAAAGCACTACGAACAGCAAGTTGCAGAGCAGGAAATTTTTGAAAGTCGATTCGATCGATTTTGATTTTTCGTCAGGCGATTTCTGGCAGC
>JAAUTJ010000451.1 GCA_012031475.1 Leptolyngbyaceae cyanobacterium SM1_3_5
GGCAGGCAGCCGAATTATTCTGCACGAATCGATCGCCCGCTAGCGTTTCTCACCTCAGACTCGATCGCCCCGCCTGCCTTTTGCCGACACCCGACACCCGACACCCGACACCCGACACCCGACACCCAACTGCGGCTGTCTACCGCTCAAGCCCGTCATCAGTCGCAACGCGATCGATCGCAGCGGGCGCAGTCGCCGCATGATCCGCAAGCCGAAACGACGGAGCCGGACGATCGGCCACCAGTCACTTGAGAAGAAGCGATCGAGCAAATCGGTAAAGCCCAAATCACGAGATTTTCCAGCTTGCGCCAGCGTTCATAGCCCCTGAGAATGCGGGGATCACCGATGTCCTCATGGCGATCGTGCGCTCTCAAATCACTGTGCCAAGCTGCTGCGTCACGAATGCCCATGTTCAAACCTTGCCCGCCAACCGGATGGCAGCAGTGCGCCGCGTCGCCAATCAGGGCGAGTCGAGCTTGCGTGTAGCGATCGCTCTGCATCAGTTGGACGGGGAACAGCAGGCGATTTCCTTCCAGCGTGAGTTTGCCGAGCTTTCCTTCGTAGCGGCGATCGAGTTCGGCCAAAAATGCGCGATCGTCAATCTCCATTAGGGCTTGCGCTTCGGCATGAGGAGCAGTCAGCACAATCTGACAGCGGTTATCGGGCAGCGGCAGCGTCGCGAAGGGGCCGCTTGACCAAAAATGTTCGCGGGCGATCGAACCGTGCGACTTTTCGGGACGAATCACAGCCGTGATGCAGGATTGCCAGTATTGCCAGCCGTGCGTGGCAATTCCGGCTGCGGCGCGAATGGGCGATCGCGCTCCATCCGCTGCCACCAAGAGACGCGAGGCGATGCGGATTTCTTGCCCGTTTGCATCAAGCGTCAGTAGGGTACGGTCAGTCTGATAGTCCACGTTGAGAACCGTCGCCGGACACAGCCACTCGACGGTTTCAGCATCCGTAAGTGCCTGTTGCAGGGCTTGCAGCAAAACGCAGTGTTCCGCCACGTAGCCAAGTTCAGGTGTGCCCAAGTCGCGAGGGCGCAGGGCAACGACAGCGGGACAGTCGGCATCCGCCAGATCGATTTGCTGGAAGGTGGTGATCTGCGGCAGGATTTGCTTCCACACGCCCAATCCGGCCAGAATCCGACCGGACATCAGCGAAATGTGATAGGCGCGGCGCTGAGTCAGCCCGATCGAGCGCGGCTTCGCCTCAATCAAGGCAATTCGCAGGCCAGAATCTTTGAGCGCACAGGCCAAGGTCAAGCCAACAATGCCGCCGCCGACGATCGCCACATCGTAGGTTTGCACATCAGGCCGCACAACTGAAGGGAAAAGCTGCTGATCAAGCACCGTTTTTATACTTAACAAACTGCAACAGATACCTTCATTCTGCCGCGATCGCTCGCTCCAAGCAACCCTACCCGCTCACCCACCAACCTCAAAGTCCCCACTCGTGGGGATTTAGGGGGCAAAGCACCCCCACGCCGCTACTCGATCGCCTCAAACTGCGTCCGAATAATCCGCTCTCCCGGTTGGCGATCGACTGCGGACAAGCCCAAATCTCGAACGACAAACGATCGTTGCAGCCAGCGATCGAAGCCGTCATAGCGCGGCGTGAACGAACTGCGACCGTGAACCGTGCGACGATTGTCGATGCACAGCAGATCGCCCGTGTCGAGCTTGACGCCGCGATAGACCAAGGCGATCGCTGCTTGCAGAGCGTTGAGTGCTTCCTCGGCAGCGGGCGTCATCGCGGTCATCAAGTCTTCGTCATAGTTCAAAACGGATCGTGGCGATTGCCATAGAGGACGGGCAGCACTTTTCCGTTCGCCTTTTGTGCCCTGCACGTTGCCAAACGAATAGTCGATTCCCGTCCGGTAAAGCGGTTCAAACAGCAGGTCGCGATGCTCGTCAGATAAGAGCGGCAGGGCGTGGGTGATGCTGGCGTAGGTGGTTTCTGCGATCCGATCGTGGTCGGGACGCAGACAAAAACAGCAGCAAAAATTCTGGCGGATAGGGATGAAAGACGGTTTCGCGGTGAAACTGCAATCGGGTCTGAGACCCGCCCGACGACTGAACGCGCTCGCTGCCTTTCATCGGCGAAAGATGCTGAAACAAATCGCCGCTTTTCTCTTGAATGTACGACACCAAATGACCGAGCCGACTGCCAACCATCGCCAAGCAGCGCTCGCTCACATACGTGGTTTTGTGGCTCGATCGCTTCCCATCCAGCGGCGTCTGCGTCCGATATAAACCCGGATCGATCGGCAGACCGCGCAGCAGCAGAACGCCCTCAGCATTCGATCGCACCTGAAACTCCAGCAGCGATCGCCTCACCGATCGAGGCATCTCGTCCGCCCGCATTTCACAGTCCAACAAAAACGCTTCAATTTCACGGTAAGGATTTGGCCCCGGTGCCAAAAACAAATCCATTGTTTCCGCTTGAAACCCGCTACAGTCAATGATTTGCACGTCCATTGGCGTCACATCCGTTGGCGTTGTCGTCACTTGCAGCATGGTTTTCCCTCCCCCATCAACGTTTAGAATCTCCGCCTGTATCAGGCCGAATTATTCTACGATAGCGACTTTGGGAAGGGGGCGATCGCCCGCAGCGGCTTTACTGCGGCTGAGGAGGCGCTAGATCGTTGACGCTCACGCCCAAGGTGAAGTTGGTTTCGCGATCGGCAATCACCTCGACAATGTATCGGCCTGACTCGGACACGCTGCCCTGCCAGAATCCAACATTGGCGGCATCTTCAACCAGATCGCCATTCGGAAAGCGAATATTGAGGCTGGCCTGTCCGGGTTCCACCAGTTCGGCTGAAAGCACCTGTCCTTGTTGAATGTTGACTAGGTAGCGACGAATCAGCAGCGGATCGACGCGATTGGAAATCTGGACGCCCTGATCGCCCGGAACAACATTAAGCTGTGTCGTGTCGATCTGCGGCTCTGGCTCTGGCGTCGGGGTTGGCGTCGGCGTCGGACTCGGTTCTGGAGCCGGATCAAGGCTGACGTTCAGCCGATAGTCGCTTTGCTCCACGCCGCGCACAGGTTGCAGCCGAATCGTGTAGTCTCCCGTGAAGGTCAAAGGACCCGACCAGCGCTGGACGCGATCGCTATTTTCTCCCGCCGGACTGCCATCCGGTGCAATCACCGTCATCAACACGCCTTCACCCTGAATCGCTGCCGTCAAGGTTTCATCTCGCTGTCCGGTGACGACATAGTTGGCGGTTTCGTTCGCCTGCAAGGTTCCTCGCACATTCGTCGCGTCTCCTGCCGCCAAATTTAGTGCCTGCGTGAATTCGCTGGGCGTCGGGGTGGGCGTGGGCGTCGGGCTGGGCGTGGGTGTCGCCGTTGCGGTTGGCGTTGGACTGGGGCGATCGCTCGTCCGCACCCCGCTCACCACCGCATACGCGCCGATCAAGGTGACGATCGCCAGTCCCAAGCCAATCATGAACACGGCCAGCGGGTTTTCCCAAATCGACGGCGCGGGCGTGGGCACGATCGGATCGAGCGATCGCGGAGCCTGCTGCGTCGGGGGATTGGGAACGGGGGGGACGACCGACCGCGACCGTTGCCATTTGCGATCCGACTGTTGGAGGTGCGGCGGTTGGTGTCGGCGGTGGAGCGACGGGAGTCCCGATCGTCGGCGGCGTGGCGGCGGGATTGGTCAGGGTTTGCAGGGCTTGCGCCAGTTCGCTGACGTTTTGATAGCGCTGGTCGGGGCGATAGTTGAGCATTCGATCGAGAATTTGCCCGAAGCCCGCAGAGACGGTTGCATACGGTCGCCAGTTCCAGGTGAAGCTGCGATCGTCATACATTTGATTCGGTTCGCGTCCGGTCAGCAGCACCAAGCAGGTGACGGCTAGGGCATATAGATCGCTGCTGGGAAAGGCGTTTCCGGTCTGCATCTGTTCGCTGGGCGCGTAGCCAAGCTTGCCGACTGTCGTATGCTGCGGCACGGTTTCGAGCGACTGGACGCGGGTGACAATTTCTTTGACGACGCCAAAATCAATTAGGACAGGCAGATTGTCGCGCCGCCTCAGCATCATGTTGTCGGGCGCGATATCGCGGTGAATAATGCCTCTGGCGTGAATGTGGGCGAGGACGGGCAAAAGCTGCTGGACAAGCTGCAAAACTTCGGCTTCGCTGAACGTTGAACCTTGAGCTTTGCGATCGTTCAACAGTTCGCGATAGGTTTTTCCTTCGACAAAATCCTGCACCAAAAATAGCCGCTGATTTTCTTCAAACGTGGCGCGAAATTGAGGAATTTGCGGATGCTGAATTTGATAGAGAATGGCGGCTTCGCGCTGAAATAATTCTTTGGATTTGTCGATCGCATACGCCCCTGTTTGCGTGGGAATAAATTCTTTCAGGGCGCACAGTTCGTTGAAGCGGCCTTGGTCTTCTGCCAGGTAGGTGCGTCCAAATCCGCCCTGACCAAGGACGCGGATGATTCGATAGCGATTTTGTAAAACAGATTCGGCAGAATAGGAGATTGCATAGCAGCGTGGTTTAACTGTCCTCACAGTTGATTTTAGAGTGCGGTTCGCTTTTGGGCAGTCGTAAAAACTCGTGCCGCCTTAAGCGAACTTGACCTGAACAGGCGATCGTCTGCATCAACATTCCGCATCGACAACAGAACATTTACAAAACTTGAAGCGGGATGGTTCGCTTTGTTCCCCTGCGGTTGACAGGCGAGCAACACCGTAAATCATCTCGCAAAAGCAAGCCAAACTTGTCAGGTTCGGATTGAAGAAACACCAAAAGACAAGGCCAATTCG
>JAAUTJ010000452.1 GCA_012031475.1 Leptolyngbyaceae cyanobacterium SM1_3_5
GACCATCCTGATGTCGCCGCCAGCCTCAACAATCTGGCAAACCTCTACTACTCGCAGGGTCGCTACGGCGATGCTGAACCCCTTTATGCGCGATCGCTCACAATTTTGGAAAGCCAGTTAGGAGCCAACCATCCCAACACTCAAACCTGCAAGCAAAACTTTTTGAGTTTGCTAAACCAAGCGATTGCGGCAGGGCAAACCACACAACTCTCCGATCATCCCCTGACACAAGCGGTTCTCCAGCAACTACAGATGGGGAATAGCAATGCCTGAAATTAGTCGCTTCTTTGGCATCATCATTGCCATGTACTACAACGACCACCCGCCGCCCCATTTTCATGTGCGTTACGGTCAACAAAAAGCCATCATTGACATCCAATCCCTCTCTGTTCTGGAAGGAAAACTTTCTCCCAGAGTGTTGGGATTCGTCGTTGAGTGGGCAGCGTCCCATCAAGCCGAACTTTTGCAAAACTGGGAACTTGCCAGACAGCAAGAACCCCTAGAATCCATTCAACCTCTGGAGTAAAGCCATGCTTAAAGATATCGTAGCGGTTAAACCATTAGACGGATATCAACTTTGGCTAAGTTTTGAAGACGGCATCGAGGGCGTGGTTGATATCAGCCAGTCAATTTCCTTCTCTGGTATCTTTACGCCTCTACAAGATTTGGCATACTTTGCCCAAGTCCAGATTCATCCAGAACTGGGTACGATCGTCTGGCAAAATGGCGCTGACCTTGATCCAGACGTGTTGTATTCCCTGGTAACGAAACGCCCAATTTCGATCGATTCCAGAGCCACTTCGTCGTTAGGTTAATTTGGAAGCGATCGGCAATGCCCGCTCTACTTTCACGCTGAAACCAAACCGAGAGTAAATTGACAATCCTACGCTAGCTCAGATTGTGCGATCGCGTAAACCCGCCCTCAACCTGTTTTCGTTTGTGCCAAGTTCACTTCTGGCAAATAGGAATCTGCCGATAAGCTGAGCGAACAATCAATCACGGCAATTAAATCACTCAGGGGAATGGGAATTTGGGATGGAAACGTTTCTGAAGCGATGTCATTCAATACTTCAGGTGTGGCGATATTTCCAGGGTTAATGACAGTAAATCCGATCGCTGTTTGCCTCAGTTCGATCGCCAATGCCTGTGCCGCACCTCGCAACCCGAATTTAGACGCACTATTGGCAACTTCTCTGGAGGCTTGATGGTCTAAACCGGAAAGTGAACCAATAAAAATCACTTTGGGATTGGGCGATCGCTCCAGTGCCGGAATCAATCGTTTGACGAACTTAATCGGTGCGATTAGATTGACGGCAATGACGCGATCGATTTCGTCATCGCTGCTATTGGCAAAATCATAATCGGCAGTAAACGCATTCTTTTCCCAGATGCCACCCAGATACAGCAAAGCATCTAAAGATCGATTTTCAAAGGCGGCACAAACGCGATCGAGGTCGGCATTAATGGCAACATCCGCTTCGATCCAATTTCCGAAGGGCGATCGCGTCCGCGACACACAAATTAGATTTTCAACCTTCGTGTGGTAGTGTTCCGCAACCGCTAAACCAATGCCGCGACTGCCACCGACAATCAGCATTTGTTCAATCAATTTGTTCAATTATTTGCCCTCAAATGATGAATTTTTCTGTTGATTTCATATTATGAGTTCGTGATATCAATATGAACAGTGCATCACAGAGGAGAGGGCAATGACGATTCGCGTGATAATTGATTGCGATCCGGGCGTGGATGATGCGATCGCCCTGCTGCTGGCGTTTGCCTCACCGGAACTGGACATTCTCGGTATTACGACTGTGGCCGGAAACGTGCCCCTCCGCCTCACTCAGTCGAATGCGCGAAAAATTTGTGAACTGGCAGGGCGACAGGTTCCCGTGTATGCGGGCTGTCCGCGTCCCCTAGTGCGATCGCTGGAAACTGCCGAATATGTACATGGTGCAACCGGACTGCAAGGCGCGACCCTGCCCGACCCGCAACTGCCGCTCCAGCCTCAGCACGCCGTTGACTATCTCGTTGAAACTTTGATGCAAACGGACGAGCCAGTCACGATCGCCACGCTTGGCCCCTTGACCAATTTGGCAGTGGCGATCGTGAAAGAGCCGCGCATCGTTGAGAAAATCGATCGACTCGTTCTGATGGGCGGAGCGGCAGGCGCGGGAAACGTGACGGCTTCGGCAGAATTTAATATTTACGTTGATCCCCATGCCGCGCATGTCGTGTTCACGAGCGGCGTTGCGCTGACGATGATCGGGCTGGACGTGACGCATCAAGTTTTGACGACCGAGGCGCGACTCGAAGCAATTCGATCGATCGATACGCCCGTTGCCCAAGCTGCGGCAGGAATGCTGAAGTTTTACGGCGAATACGATCGCCAGCAGTTCGGCATGAGCGACAGTCCGCTGCATGATCCCTGTGTGATTGCCTATTTGCTTCAGCCGGATTTGTTCACGGTCAAATCGCTCCCGGTCGCGATTGAGCTTGCCAGTCCGCAATCGATCGGGCGCACGATTGTCGGCCATTCGATCGATGAACAGAAAAATCGAGTTGATGTTGCACAATCGGCAAACAGTGATGCTTTCTATCAGCTTCTAACCACTCGTCTCGCAACGTTATAGCGGCTGTCTCTATCTTTAGGTAGCTGTCTCTATCTTTAGGCGGCTGTCTCTATCTTTAAGTAGTTGTCTCTATCTTTAGGCGGCTGTCTCTACCTTTAGAAAGAAAAATGAAAAGTATTTCGATCGACTGTATTCAAACGGACACAGTTGTCCTTATGCTGCAATTACAGTCCAATAGTAAAGCTTGTTCAAACTTCTTATGAAACGTCTGAAATTTCTATTGACAGCTTTGTTTACGGCTATTTTTACGATCGCGGTTGTAACTGCCTGTAACCCCAGTACCACCACGACCGGATCGACTTCAGGAAGCAGCGGTGGCGAAACATTGACAATGGCAACCTCAGCCGACTATCCGCCTTATCAATTTGTGGATACAGCCAGCGGTAGCCAGGAAATTAAAGGCTTTGATATTGACATTGCCAACTACATCACTGACCAACTGGGCAATCAGCTTCAAATCAACAATATCGACTTTAATGGTTTAATTCCAGCGTTGCAGGCCAACCGCGCTGATTTTGTAATGGCGGGCATGACGCCGACCGCAGAGCGTAAGCAAAACGTGGATTTCTCGGTGATTTACTATCAGGCTCAAAATACGATCGTTGCCACAAAAGGTAGCAATTTCACAACGCCTGAAAGCCTAAATGGAAAAACAGTCGGCGTTCAGCTTGGCTCAATTCAAGAAGGAGCCGCAAAAGATATTCAGGGCGCAAACGTCAAACCGCTCAACCGCATCAACGAAATTGTTCAAGAGTTAAAAGCGGGTCGAATTGATGCCGCAATTATGGAAGATACGGTTGCTGAAGGCTTTATCGCCTCAAATCCTGATTTGGAATTTAATGTGATTCCAAACACGGGCGAATCGGGTTCTGCGATCGCATTTCCCAAAGGATCTGAACTGGTCACAAAGTTTAATCCGATTCTCGAAGAAATGAAGACAAGCGGCAAGATGGAAGAACTCGTCGCAAAATGGTTCCGCAGCGAACAAGTGCCTGGACAAACGAAGTAGATCGATCGACTGTGGAGGATTTTTAGATTCTTCACAGTCTGCTTTCTCGCCAGAATCCAAACAACTTAATCAGGACATGAGGGCATGATGCTATCGGGTTCAGTTCCATTTGGAGAACACTTCGCGATCGCCCCGCCGAATTTCTATTGGCTGGCACAAGCTGGCGGCTTCACGCTTGATTTTTCTCGAATTGTTCCGAATATTCCGTTCATTTTACAGGGCATCGCTGTCACACTGGCCTTCACCGTAGTATCGGCAATTTTTGGCTTCAGTTGGGGCACAATCCTGGCGATTTTCAAGATTTCAACGATTAAGCCGCTGAAGTGGTTTGCTGATTTTTATACGTCGATTTTTCGCGGAACTCCGCTAATTTTGCAGCTTGCGCTGATCTATTTTTCCACGCCGCAAATTATTGGCTATTCAATTCCGCCATTTCAAGCAGGTGTGATTACCTTTGCGCTCAATTCTGCGGCCTACACGTCGGAAACGATTCGGGGTGGAATTATGGCGGTCGATCGCGGTCAGCGTGAAGCGGCGATGACATTGGGCGTGAAATATCCCTTGATGATGTGGGATATTATTTTGCCGCAGGCGTTCAAAAATATTCTGCCTGCTTTGGTGAATGAAAGCATTGCGTTACTGAAAGATTCTTCGCTGGTTTCGACCGTTGGCGCTTTAGATTTGATGCGGCGCGGTCAAATTGTGGCGGCAGAAAAGTTCATTTATTTTGAGCCGCTGATTGTCGTCGGATTGATTTACTACATCATGGTAATGAGCTTGACTTTGTTTGCACAACGTTTTGAACGGAGGATGCGTCGCAGTGATTAGAACCGAATCTTTATATAAATCGTTTGGCAAATTGGATGTTTTGAAAGACATCTCAACTGAGATAAAAAAAGGCGAAGTGGTTGCGATTATTGGTCCGTCGGGTTCAGGAAAATCGACACTTTTGCGCTGCCTAAATCTGCTGGAAGTGCCCACAGGCGGCAAGGTTTATATTGACGAGCAGGACATTACTGGTCCCAAAGCTGACATTCGCAAAGTGCGTCAAAACATCGGCATGGTGTTTCAGCACTTTTAATTTGTTTCCTCATAAAACCGTGCTGGGAAATGTGACTTATGGCCCTATTAAGG
>JAAUTJ010000453.1 GCA_012031475.1 Leptolyngbyaceae cyanobacterium SM1_3_5
TGCAGGCAAAGACTCAACTGGGCTTGAAGAATTTGACCTACAACTTGATGCGGTACACCTTCCTCAGCACCAAAGCAGCCAATTAGAGAAAAACGCTCCAAGGCCTGCTGATTTGCGGCAACGGACAAAGAGTGAGGGGTTGAATTTGGCAAAACCTGTATTTCTAAGCGGATGATTAGCGTCTCACATAAGACTGCACTGACGCAAAAAACAATTAATCGAAGTTCCCTGCTGCAATTGATTTCCCATCTGCTGCATCTGAGCCGAGGTTTGGCCTGTCAGTTCCTGTTGAAGTTCGTTATATTCCTGTCGATGTCCAGAGACAGATTCCCGTAGTCGCTCTATGTCACGACGATATCTAGCTTTAATTGTAGGGTGCGTCTCATAGCGCAACTCATCGTCAAAGTCTTTGAGCAGTTCTTGGTCTTTCGCAATGTTGTCTTCTAGATCTTGCAGCCTCTGTAGAAAGCCTGAAGAAAGCATCGAATGAATTTCCTACTTATTGAATGGTGGGGTTATGGGGTTAACAGTGAAAATCGAGCTTAGGTGGAGCAGCGATCGCACCAAAAGTTAAGAGCAGCGGATTCAGACATCGGGTCATCTCAGTAACAATACTTAGATTTATCCTTTGTGGCATAATTTCACCTGGAAGGCAACACATAATGCAAGTCAATCTGTAAGCAGACGGGTCGAGGCTTATTTCAAGACAGTTTTTCAAATAGAGCCGTCAGGACAACATTAGAAAACAAAAAGCCTTCGGGATCGCTGAGCCGCAAGCAATCCTGATCGCGAATCAGCCAGCCCTGCTGCTCGTAAGGCTGCAAGGTTTTGAGAATTTTGGTGATGGTAAATGGGTCAGTTCGATCGCCCAACCGCTCCAAGTTTAATCCTTCTGCCAGCCGAAAGCCAAGCATCAAGGTATCAAGAAGTTGCTCTTCAGAAGGCGTGATCGGACAATCGATCGCCCCTCCGTTTACCACATAATTTTTTACCCAATTAAAATATTCATTACGTTTACGCGGACGGGTAAATCGCTGCTGATTCACATAGCTAGCCGCACCCATGCCAAAGCCAAAATACGATCGATTCTCCCAATAAACGCGATTGTGTAGACACTGATATCCCGGCTTAGCATAGTTGCAAATTTCATAGTGTTCATAGCCCGCATTCGTGAGCATTTGCTGCGCGAGTCGATACATTTGCGCGGTCGTTTCATCATCGGGAAGCGGAGATTCACCTGGACGATACTGCCGACCAAAGGCAGTAACAGGCTCCAAAACCAGATCGTAGACCGACAGATGCGGCGGATCGATCGTTATTACACCCTTTAAAGAAGTTTCCCACTGCTCGATCGACTGGTTGGGCAGTCCCGAAATCAAGTCCAGGCTGAAAGAGGACATCCCGACAGCGCGAATCATCTCGATCGCTTGATACACATCTTCTGGCGTGTGGGTTCGACCGCAAGCCCGCAGCAGGTTGTCATCTAGCGATTGAACGCCCAAGCTGACGCGATTCACGCCCACTGATTTGTAGCCTTGAAGCTGAGATCGATCGAACGTGTCAGGGTCAATCTCCAGTGAAATCTCGGCATTCGTGGCGATCGAGAACTGCCGATCGATCGCTGTCAAAACTTGCTCAAGCTGATGGACTGATAATAGCGAGGGAGTTCCACCGCCGAAAAAGATGGTTTGTAGTGGCTGATTGAATCGAGGCGTTGCCGTAATTTCCGCACACAGCGCTTCCACTATATTCGCGCACTGTGCCCGACTGATCGCCTCGCGATGATCGCCCAAAATCGATACGGGAAAATCGCAGTAGAAGCAGCGTCGTCGGCAAAAGGGAATGTGGACGTAGGCGGCGGTCGGCGTGGCGGCAGCGATGGAACTGTGTGAGGTGAAATTGGTAGGCGAGAGAGCCATTACTTAAGAAATTGAAAAGGGTAAAAATTAGATTTTGTCAAGAATTGTTCGGGAAATACCGCCACTTGAACGGTTTTCAGCCCTCATGTGTCCGCGATCGCACTCAAATCAAGCGATCGTGAAGGATATAATGAGGCCAGCGTGGTTCGGATGGCTGCCTTTGCACATCGCCATTTCTTTTTGATCGACTTCCGGCAGCTAGCTGAATTCTAGCCATCCATCCATATCCGGGGTCGAAAACTATGCTCGACGCAATTATCATTCTCTCTTTCATCATAGCGGGAGCGGGTCTTGGCTTTTACGGTGTTGACCTGTTGCCCAGCCAAGTGCTGACGCAGGTGAGCAATTTGGAAGCACTGAGCATCGTTGTCGCTGCATTTGGCGCAATCATCGGCTTTGCGATCGGTTTGAGCGCTCAAACGGCCTATCGGCGGTTGCAGCGGCAGGTGAGCGAAATGCCTGTTGATGTGCTGCTGAGTCGATCGATCGGGCTTGTCCTGGGTTTGCTTGTGGCAAACTTGATGCTGGCTCCGCTGTTTCTGCTGCCAATTCCTAGTGAAGTCGCGTTCATCAAGCCGCTGGTTGCCGTGTTGGGCAGCATTATTTTTGCTTTTTCGGGCGTGAGCCTTGCCGACACGCATGGGCGATCGCTGCTGCGGCTGATTAATCCCAACAGCGTTGAATCGATGATGTTGGCAGAAGGAACGCTGAAGCCGTCCAGCACCAAAATTCTCGACACAAGCTGCATCATTGATGGCCGAATTGAAGATTTGCTGGCGACTGGATTTTTGGAAGGTCAACTGCTTGTGCCGCAGTTTGTCTTACAAGAACTTCAGCAAGTGGCGGATGCTTCCAATGACCAGAAGCGGGTGCGCGGGCGGCGCGGCCTGGATGTACTCAATCGCGTTCAAGAAGCATTTCCCGATCGCATTGTCATTCATCCCGCCGACTACGAAGACGTGGCAACGGTTGATGCAAAACTTGTCCGGCTGGGACAAGACATCAACGGCACATTGCTGACCAACGACTACAACCTCAACAAAGTCGCCAGCCTGCAAAGAGTTTCCGTCCTCAACATTAACGACCTCGCGCAGGCCATCCGACCCACTTATCTACCCGGAGACAGCCTTGCCCTGAAAATCCTCAAGCAGGGCAAAGAACCCGCGCAGGGCGTTGGCTATCTCAACGACGGGACGATGGTGGTGGTGGAAGAAGGCGGCGAATACATTGGCGATGAACTGGCGGTTGTCGTGACCGGAGCGCTGCAAACTTCGGCGGGACGGATGATTTTTGCCCGCCCAGAAACGTCAGTTGTGGCCTAGTCAGTTGTGGCCTCAATCTATCGATTTGCTCCTGCAAGCTCGATCGATTCCACTGTCTTTGGCGCATCTGTCTTTGGCGCATCTCGACCCGGATACAAAATAAGCGAACTGCAAGCGTGGCTCACCTTTATGCAGGCGCAGCGGATTCGGCGCGTTTGCTGTTTGCTGGAAGCTCGATCGATCGCCCGCTACGAACTTGATCTCCAAACGGCTTACGAGCAAACGTTCGATCGCGTTTGCTGGAGTTCGATCGCAGATTTTCGGATTGCCCAGATCGATCAACTGACTGAAACCATTTTGCCGTTTTTGATCGAGGCCGATCGAGCAGGCAATCGCGTCCTCGTTCACTGTGGCGGCGGCATCGGGCGGACAGGACAGGTGTTGGCCGCTTGGCTCGTCGTTCGACACGGATTCTCAAATGCAGAGGCGATCGCGACCGTCCGCAAAATGAACCGAAATCCGTATGAAGCCGCAATCGCCGCCTCATTGCTTGGACGGAACCCGATCGCCGCTGTTCGTCAGCTTCACAATTTACTGGATGCCTGCCGTGATGCGAATTTGAGCGGTTGAAAAAGGCTTTGACAAGTCTGAAGTAGATCGGTAAGATATGAGAACTTTCGAGTTCTAGAGGGTTCTCATATGACCAGTAAAGCGATCGCAACCATTGATGTCAACGTTACGATCGACCGAATGATTAAAATTGAGGCGAACCAACTTGAAGCCGCCGAGGAAGATGTTAAAAGATTGATTGACTTGCTGATTGATTTGCAGCAGCTACTCAGTCGTCATTCCTAACCGCTCCTCCAATGCTCGAACTCTACGATCGAGGCTATTAAGCGATAGCTCTGGTGCATTATCTGACAGATATTCCCGTAGCCACTGGTTCACAAGATGCGTGTAGTTCATCCCGGTTGCTTCGGTTGCTTGCTGCAAGGCTGCTTCTACGTCGTCGTCAAATCGAATCGATCGCTTTCCCATAAGTTCCGTTCAAGTCGTGCCTGACAGTTTATCAGGTGACGGCTGGACGAGAAACCGATCGCCACCGCTAGCCCAAACTGAGGCGGCGGACTTCTTCATTCGCTTCGAGTTCCTGGCGGAATTGGCGATTGCGCTCTTCGATCGATCGCAGTTCCGAAATTTTGTTGAGAATCGTGCCTGTAAAGTCGTGCGCGTCTGGAAGCTGATCGGCCAGATAAGAGGTTTCCAGTTCAATGTCGATCATGCGGCTGGCCTGTTCATACTGCGCGACCAAATCGCGATCGTGCTGCGTCCGCTGCTGCAACAGCACAACGGCGCGATCGATCCGCTGAATTCGCGGCGCGTAAATTTGCAAATCAAAGCGGCGCATTTTTTCCTGAAGCGATCGCAACTGCGAGATCAGCGATTGATTTTCCTGTCCTTCTTGGCGCAAGGCTTCGACGCGCTCTTGCAGCAACAGCTTTTGGCCGAGCAGATTGCGCTCTTCCAGCAGGCTGGGCTTCTTGGCGATCGTGCGGCTGCAATTCCGGCGTACTGAGTTCGGCATTATC
>JAAUTJ010000454.1 GCA_012031475.1 Leptolyngbyaceae cyanobacterium SM1_3_5
GAATCTGCTGAGCCAGCAAACGCAACCCGCTTCGGCTCAGGCGCTTTACGGTGTTTTGCGGCAGCAACAGGCGATCGGCTTGGCAACGGTGTATCGGGCGTTAGAAGCGTTAAAGCTGCACGGCTTCATTCAGAGTCGGGCGAGTGCCAACGGGGAATCACTCTACAGTTTGGTGGAGCAAGATCAGCATTATTTGACCTGCTTGCAGTGTGGGCGATCGGTTCCGCTGGATCACTGCCCCATCCAGGAATTAGAAGAACGCTTGCAACACTCAGTCCCGTTCAAAATTTACTATCACACGCTGGAGTTTTTTGGACTGTGCGAACCCTGTACCGAATCTGTTGATTGATGGCGATCGCCCACAGCAGCGCAAGCATCACCCGACTGTACGCGCCAAAGATTGGCATAGACCTGGTTAAACGCCAGTCATTCCTCATAGGTTCCCTGCTCCACAATTTGACCTTGATTCATCACGTAAATGCAGTCAGCAGCGCGAATGGTCGAGAGCCGATGCGCGATCCCGCAGGGCTGCGGGCATCAGTGCCCGGTCGCGATCGCCGTCCGGTTTTTCGTAATCACGGAGAGCGATCGCGCAATCGCGGCTTTCGAGTTTGGGAAGACTACCGTTGCCTTTGCCGATCGATGATTTGGTGGAGCAACAAGTTGTTAACAATGGAATTGAGCTTTTGAATATGGCAGTTCCTCACTTAAGGATTGTTGCAACGTTACCTTTACATCACCGAGATCCGTTTGATCGTTTGCTAATTGCTCAGGCGTTGGCGTAGCCTCTCTCTAAGAGAACCGCAGAACAGATACCCATTGTGGGAGCAGATCAAATGTTTGACTTCAATGTTTGACTCCTATGATGTTGAGCGGTTGTGGTGGGAAAGGAAATTGCTAGATCGATCGCATAGACGATGCATGATGCTGTGGACTGTGTGAATCTCGATCGCCCTCCCAACTTAAATTCAGCCTAGGACTGGAGGGCAAAGTGCCTTGAGGTTAGCGCCACGCCCGACTCTAGGGCGGCAAACTGTCCGCCCGTCCCAAAGCCGCCGCCCGATTTGTTCTGGTTGTAGTAAAGCGCTCCGGTGCTGCGAACGTAGGTGATCAGCGCGTTGCTGCGTTGAGCTTGCCTGAGCGTTTTCACGGCGGAAAAACTGATTTGCCGACCCTCGATCGCCGTAAAGGTAGTTTTGTCGAGTACCAGCGATCGAAGCGCGAATCGAAGTCGGTAATTGTGTCCACCCCGATCGATCGCTGGCGGTAGGGGCGATTGATGTCAAACACGATGCGATCGCGACCGCCCGCCGTTGTGATGCTGTCGTTTCCAAAGCCGCCAATAATCGTGTCGTTGGTGTCATCGCCAATCAAGCGATCGGGACGGCGAGTGCCTTGAATTCTGCCGCCGACGATATTGGTCAGATTGATCGTGGCAGTGGCCGTGCTGCTTTGACCCTCTGAATCCTGGGCTGCAATAGACAGGGCAAAGCTGGCACTGCGCTCAAAATCAAGGTCATGACTATCCGTCACGGTCAACTCTCCCGTCGCGCTGTTGATGCCAAACGCTGCCGTGCCGTCGCCGTCGAAATCAGCATTGCCAGCGGCGATCGCGTAAGTGAGGGTTTGCCCTTCCGGGTCGATCGCGGTGATGTTGCCGACCCGCGTTCCGGCTGCCGTATTTTCTACGATCGAGAAGGTCGCAGGCTGCACGATTGGTGCAGCGTTAGGAATCGGTTGAGCCGATCGGAAGATCAGCGTGTAGTCAGAATTGGTAGTGGTGCTGGTTCGCCCTGCCACCCGGACGTAAATTTGTCCAGACACCGAATTGAGCGCGACGGTTTCCCCGCTGTTATTCGTGACACCCTGAGCAGGATTGATCGCGTTGCCGTTGGCGTCGTACAGATAGAGGTCGAGGTTGCCCTGGTTGTTGTCAAACTCGATCGACACCTGGTTTGGATTCCACTCCGTCCCGCGATTGGGTGTCATCACAAACCAATCTTCTCGCACGGCTTCATTCGCTGTGCCGTCCATCGTCAAACCGGGGAAGCGGGCTTCTTGCCGATCGATCGTGCCCACGCGATAGGCTTGTTCGCGGCTGTCGTTGCGCTCTGCCCAATCTTCGATGATCGTGGCGGTTTGCGGCGCGTTGATCGTCAGGTCATACGCATTGGTGCTGCCGCTGACGCCGCTCACCTTGAGGAAATACTGTCCGGTGGACAGCGTGTTGAGGTTGACCTGCTCGATCGTGTTGCTGCCGCTGGTGCTGTTGGTGGAAGTTTGCAGCAAAGTTCCTGCCGCGTCGAAAATTTCCAGCTTCAGCGCCCCATTCGCTGAGTTGAAAGCAATTTGAGCAGAGTCGCTGCTTGTGCCTGCGGTGGCGGTTTCAAAGCGGAACCAGTCTACGTCTTGACTTGTGCCGATGTTGAGATTGGTGAATCGTTTGTTTGCCCCTGCCAGCCGCTGAAGGTTGTAGGCTTGCGATCGCACCTCGTTGGCTTCTGCCCAATCGGGATTGCTGGTGCGGCTGCGACCGACGCTGCGACGCTGGTTGAGGAAGTTAAACCAGCTTGTGTCGGTGTAGAGCGCGGCGGTGGCGGCAGGATAAGCAGCCTGCCCGAATTCCGGTAGATAAATGGTCAGTCCGGTTCCGCCTTCGCCAGGACCAGAGTGATTGCGAATCACGGCATTGGTCAAGGCAGTGGAAACCCCTTGGGCAGCCGTCCGAATTGCCGCCGTGATGCTGCTGTTTCCGGCGATCGCATCGGTAAAGGTTTTGAGGTCGCGATAGTCTGTGAGGGTGTGGAAGTAGGCGGCAGCGCTGCGGGCAGCGGCGATCGCCTGCCAGTCGGCATTCGTGGCAATGTTGAGTGCGGTGGTGGCAAAGGTATCGATCGCGTTTCTCAGTCCGGCATAGCTGCCGACCCGCGTGGCCGAAAGCGTTTCGGCACCGTTGTAAGAAGCGGCATAGGTGGTGACGATCGCTGATCCCAGTTGCTCGGCATTCATGTTGGGATTGGCAGCTAGCTGACTGAGCCAAGCCGTGTAGTCCCAGCCGTCTCCCGGCTCAAGTTCCTGAGACGCGACCATCACATCGGTGAGATTCCGCAGTTCATAGCCCTGCTCCACCATTGCCTGCAAGCAAGCATCGAAGCCAATCAGATCAAAGGTTTGGCCGCTGGCTTGAACCGCCTGAGTGATTTCTCGCAGCGTCAAGTTATCGCTATTGTTGGTGTCATCCCAGGTGACACCGGGCAATCCTGCTCCGTGATTCCACAAGATCAAGCCGTAGTTTTGCGCCGGATTGTTTTGAACACCCCAGCGAATAAAATCCGTCAAGGTTTGAGGCGATCCTGTGTTCAGTTCACCGACGCTGGTGAGCGGGCTGGAAATTAAATTGGGGTTGGTGTCGTGGGTGATCAGGCCGCGCCGCGTGTCTGTCCAGTTGCCGTTTGAGGAGTCAAATCCGCCGACGCGATCGAACAGCGTGACGACGCGCACCCCGTTTGGCAAGACGGGCACTTCCATTTCGTTGAGGTCTTCGACCCCAAAGGGTTCCAGGTCGTTATCTGCACCCAGATAAACCAGAATCGTCCAGTTGGGCAGGTCTGAAGTGGGAGCGGTTGGCGCATTGATGCCCAGCGTGTAGTTGGGATTGGTGGCTCCGCCGACCCCCGTGACCTGAGCGTAGTAGGTTCCAGCGGCCAAGCCTTGCAAGGACACCAGTTCGCGATCGATCGAGCCGTTGGATTGGGAAATTTGCGTCCCGCTGCTGTTGTAGAGCGTCAGGGCGAGATCGCCTGCGGCCTGAGTGAAGCTGATTTGAACAGAATCGTTGGTCGTACCCGCCGCCGCTGTGGTGAACTTGAACCAGTCTTGATCGGCGGCAGCGTTGATGTTGAGATTTTGCCAAACATTTCCCGTGCCGCTGATTTGGCGCAGGTCAGTGGCCGTTGCCAGCGTGTTGTTGACCTCAAAGGTATCGGGCTGAATGCTGGCGCTGGGCGTTGGCCCATCGATGATCAGTCGGTAGCTGGGGTTGCTAGCGTTTTCATAGCCGTAGACCTGAATGAAGTAGTCTCCGGCAACTTGGCCGTCTAGCGAAATTGATTCTTCGTTGCTCACGCTGAGCGAACTGTCGATCAGTGTGCCGCTGCTGTCAAACAGCGCCATATCCAGATCGCCCAGCGCATGGTCAAATTCGATCGCCACCCGATTGCCGACGATGCCGTTGGCGGGCAGGTTGAACCGGAACCAATCTTGACGCGAGGCTTCATTGGCCGAATCGTCCATCGTCAGGTTCAGGTTGCCCGCGTCGTAGTAGCCGCCCTGATAGCGCAGCGTGTAGGCTTGTTCTCGCGTGTCGTTCTGCTCCGCGATGTCTTCTGGAATCGTTAAGGGGGCAGCAGTGGGCGCATCGATCGTCAGCGAGTAGTTGGGATGGGTCGCTCCCCCATAGCCATAGGCTCGGAGGAAGTAAGTCCCGGCAATCAACCCGTCTAGGCTAAGCGATTCCGTGTTGCCTCTACCGTAGGAGCCATTCAGTAAGATGCCGTCCTGATTGTAGAGTTGTAGGTCGAGATCCCCTAGTTGGTGATTAAACTCGATTTTGGCATCGTGTTGGGCAGAGGTATTTGCCGCAAGGGTGAATTGGAACCAATCCTCATTGTTGCTCTGATGAATCGTCAGATTGTTGAATTGGGTTGTGCCGGACAGCGTGTTTAGGTCAGTCGCAGTCGCTTGGGAATCACTTTGGCTCAAACCCTA
>JAAUTJ010000455.1 GCA_012031475.1 Leptolyngbyaceae cyanobacterium SM1_3_5
AATTAAGATAAAAAGTTTTCAGCGCAAGTCTACCGATGACAGCTTCACCTTTGACTTCTGCCTCACTGGTCAGTCTGGCACAACGCACTCGTCAGGCCGCCCGACAGCTTGCCCTCACTTCTGCGGCTCAGCGCGATCGCACCCTCGAAGCGATCGCCCGCGCCCTCGAAACTGCCGCCCCGGAAATTCTCGCGGCCAATCAAGCCGATTGTGAAACGGCGGTGCAGGATGGACTGGCGCGATCGCTCTACGGACGGCTGAAGCTAGACGAAAGCAAGCTCAGCGCTATCATTTTGGGTGTGCGTGACGTGCAGCGGTTGGCCGACCCGATCGGGCAGGTGCAGATTCATCGAGAACTGGACACGAACTTAATTTTGAAGCGCATCACCTGTCCTTTGGGCGTCTTGGGCGTGATTTTTGAGTCGCGACCGGATGCCGCTGTGCAAATTGCCTCGCTCGCCGTCAAGTCGGGAAACGGCGTGATTTTGAAAGGCGGCAAAGAAGCGGTGCGATCGTGCGAAGCTTTGGTGAACGCGATCCGGCAGGGCTTGAGCGCAACCGGACTCGACCCGGATGCCGTGCAGCTTTTGACAACGCGATCGGAAACGCTGGAATTACTCAAGCTCGATTGCTACGTCGATTTAATCATTCCCAGAGGCTCCAATTCGTTCGTGCGATTTGTGCAGGAGAACTCGACAATTCCCGTGTTGGGTCATGCGGATGGAATTTGTCATCTGTATGTTGATCGATCCGCCGATCTTGCTCAGGCGGTCACGATCGCCGTCGATGCCAAAGCGAGCTATCCTCGGCCTGCAACGCGATCGAAACGCTGCTGGTTCACGAAGCGATCGCAGCGGAATTTCTACCGCTCGTAGCGACGGCTTTACGTCAGCAAGAAGTGGAACTGCGGGGAGACGATCGCGCCCGTGCCATTGTCGAAATGAAGGCAGCAACAGAGGCAGATTGGGCGACGGAATACAGCGATCTCATTTTGTCGATTCGGGTTGTGGATTCGCTGGAAATGGCGATCGATCACATCACGACGTTTGGATCGCGGCACACCGAAGCGATCGTCACGCAAGATCAGCAGGCCGCTGATGCGTTTATTGCTCAAGTGGATGCGGCGGGCGTGTTTCACAACTGCTCAACCCGATTTGCCGATGGTTTCCCGCTACGGCTTTGGCGCAGAAGTTGGCATCAGTACGCAGAAAATGCCGCCGCGTGGTCCCGTCGGACTCGAAGGTTTAGTGACATACAAATATCAGCTTGTGGGTGACGGGCAAACTGCGGCACTGTATTCTGGTGCTGATGCCAAGCCGTTTCTCCATCGTGATTTGAAATAATTCTTATGACGGCAATTCCTGACGAGCCGCAAGCCTGGAAGTCTTATTCTTCTGACAGCTACGTGTCAATTACCTATGAGGACGAGCTAATCGGATTTTGTAAGCCGGATTTTGCCAGCCGCATTGTCGAAGCGATGAACGACGACGAGCGGCTGCGCCGAGCGTTACGCATTGCCTGCACCGACCTCGCCAGTCTGTCGGGCGGAAGCTCAATGGCGGCGGATGATTTGGTGGCGTTTTATCTCGCTAAGACGACGCAGCCCAAAACCGGAACAGCAGCGATCGCAGCCCTCCTGCGCCAGCGGCAAGACGAACTCGACGTGAGCAACAAGGAATTTATGCGCTTTTGCGAATCCTATCGGCTCTCCAAAGCGGAACTGCAAGCGATCTATGCGGGCGAAGAAATTGACAGTGCGATGCTGATGCCGCTGTCGCGAATTCTGGGACGATCGATCGAAGACCTCTTACAGATGCTAGACGGCACGATGGAAGCATGAGCGACTGCATTCACCTGAAGGGCATCCGTGCCTACGGCTACACAGGTTTCTTTCCAGAAGAGCAAAGGCTGGGGCAGTGGTTTGAGATTGACCTCGCGCTGCGAACGAGTCTGCATCAAGCGGGCGAAAGCGATCGACTTGAAGACACTTACGATTACAGTTCGGATGTTGCCGCGATTGTGGAACTGGTGGAAACCTCGCGATTTAAGCTGCTGGAAAAGCTGGCCGCAGAAATTGCCAAAATTGCCTTGCGATCGGGTCAAGTTGAGCAGGTGACGGTGCGATTGACGAAAATGCATCCGCCGATTCCTGGTTTCACCGGAACAGTGGCGATCGAAATCATCCGCAATCGAGATTAAGTTTTTGAGATCAGCAGGTTAAATCCGTCTTAAAATTGTTTGCGATCGCGTCAGCGATTGAGCAAAGTCTTTTTGACCAAATTGCGTCCGGGCTGAATGATTTCGATTTCACTGTGCAAGATCTACCGATTCCTTGGCTTTGCCATTTTGGGTTTGACGATCGCCAATCTGACGGTTCAGATTGCCAGATTTTCCCTGCTTCTCGATCGCCAATCGTCAATCTATCGGCTGCTCAACGTCAACAACGAAGCGAATATTCCCACTTGGTATTCAACAGTTGCACTGCTGGTTTGCGTTTTGCTGCTGGGGCTAATTGCCATCTTGAAGCAGCAGCAAAAAGACCGCCTCACCAATCACTGGCGCGGCTTAGCGCTGCTGTTTCTGTTTCTATCGATCGATGAAGCTGTGAGCCTGCACGAAAAGCTCAATCCTTTGATGCGATCGCTGCTGAACGTGAATGAAAATTTACTGTTTCTCTGGGTGATTCCAGGGGTTGTTTTTGTCGGGGCGATCGCTCTGATTTACTGGAGATTCTTAACTCGTTTGCCGCCGCAGATGCGAAACCTGATTTTTTTCAGCGCTGCACTTTATCTGAGTGGTGCGATCGGATTTGAGCTAGTTACAGGACTTGCAGTTCGGAATATTTCTGGCTTACATCCACTGATATTGGTGTTGATTGTTGCGATCGAAGAGCTATTAGAAATGCTGGGCATTCTCATCTTTATTCGATCGCTATTGCTTTATCTGGGCGATAACTTTCCAGCCATCAGCATTCATTTTGCTCAAAAAGATTAAGAACTAAATCTTATGTTGATGCTCCAGTCGATAGTAATGCTGTCGCTGAGAGAGGCGCATTGTGCTTCCGAGTGGGCACGATCGTCCTTAAACTTTATTGCTTCCTCAGTTTGCGTCAATTATTGAGAGAGCATTTGGAGATTGAGCCTCAATAGACCGCTGGCATGAATCAAATTTTGCTCCTTGAAATTGCCCCAGATTGAGCAACAAAAGTCCCCCATTCATGGGGGATTTAGGGGGCGATACCGTTCCGCAAGCTTCGCGATCGACCATTCATGCAAATCGACCATTCATGCAAGAAGTCTAATGTTAGGCAGCGCAGCCGCTTTCAGCTTTCACTCAAATTTTTCCTTTTCCAAAGTGATGAATGAGGGACTGAACCGGGGCGATCGCCTTCATACGGGGCGATTTGCGTTTCACCGTCTCGCTTAATGATTTGCCATGTTTACACTAGAAGAGTTGGAATGCGGTATTGCAAGTCATGCATCACGCTTCGATTCGCACGGCAGACATCTTCCAGGCGATCGCTTTTTATGAACTCTTGGGCTTCACGGTCTGCGAGCGCTTCACAGCGGGAATTACGCTGGCCTGCTGGATGGAAGGCTTGGACGGACGAATCGAGCTTTTGCAGGTTCCGCGCCCGCGTCCGGCTGCCGATGCGTTTGCGGATGAACACTACACAGGCTACTATCACCTGTCGTTTGACTTGAGCGATCGCACGGACGATCTTCCCGCTTGGCTCTCGACGCTCGAAGCGAAGTTCGCTGATTCTGCGACGCTGCCGCCTCTTCAGATTTTGCTGCCGCCGACTCAGCAAATCATTGGCGATCGCGTTTATGAAGTCGCGTTTATTGCCGACACCGACGGGCTACCGCTGGAATTTTTGCGCGTCATCAGCCACGCGGCTCTCGATTAACGGGCGGAATCGACTATGGTGCTGCACAATGCGGCGGAAGCGTTTGCCGACAACTGGACTTACCTCAAAGCCGAACTGCACTGGCTCGATCGCCTGCTGATGGTGACGGTGGCACGACAGCGCAAAGATACCAAAGACCTCGATCGCGTCGCTCAGTCGAAGGCCGATCGCGCCACGAGCCACTGGTGGAAAGGCGTGATCGCGCTGGATACCGAACTGCACGACGAAATTCGTAAGCCCTCCCGTCCCTCACCGGGCAGCTATCAGCAGCAGATGGACGCTCGCACGGCGGCTTCGTTGCAGCAGGGCATCGCGCTCGGTCTGCCGCTGCTGCGCGATCGCCTTAAGCTGAGCCTGTTTGAGAAAAATTTGATTCTGCTGGCGATCGCGCCGGAAATTAATCGCCGCTATGCTCGCTTATATCGCTTTTTACAAGATGATTCGCCCGCCAGCGATCTACCCACTGTTGATTTGGCGCTACGACTGCTTTGCCGCACCGACCAAGACTGGCGAGAGGCTCGGAGCCGCTTGAGTCAGTCGCTGCTGCGGCAATATGGCCTGCTGCGGCTGCTGCCTGCCGATTGCGAAACGCTGCTGGCGCAAACGGTGCAGATCGATCGCGCCTGATCGATTATCTGCTGGCCGATCAGCCTGTGATTGGCAAGCTTGAAAGTCTGGTGCAGCCGCGATCGACCAAGCTGAATTTTCGCGCACTGCCGCCAAATGGATCAGCTTGTGCTGCCGCCTGCGCTGGTGGAGTCGCTAGAGCAAATTGTGCATCGGCAGCAGGCGCGATCGCAGCTTGAAGGTTGGGGCATCAGTGCCGCTCAGTCAGCCGTT
>JAAUTJ010000456.1 GCA_012031475.1 Leptolyngbyaceae cyanobacterium SM1_3_5
AGCCTCTACCAGCAACCGCCACGCTATACAGCCCTGAACTGGAACGACAAATCACGCTGACAGATGCAGCAGCAGCGGCGCAGTTTCGTCCCGGTGATGGAGTGACGCTGGGGAGCGGCGGGGAGCGGCTACAGGTTGTCCGAGTCAGTGGCAATATTTTGCAGATTGCTAGCAATGTCACCGGAACCTACAACCCCGCATCCGATCGAGTCCGGTTAGCGGATGCTCCCGCAGGGACGCAAACCGTTCGGATTGCGCCCAGCGCTTCAGTTGCACCGGGCGTTCTGGTTTCGGGAACGGTGCTGACGATCGCTCAAGGCGGACTGAATAATTCGCGAGTGGTTGAAACTGTTCAATCTGAACCGATCAGTTCCTCAGTGACCACCTACCGCGTTACGTTTCGACAGGGACTAGGCATTCCGCTCAGCTTTGATCCAGCCGATCCCGCGACTGTGCAGTCTGAGGAGTTCAATCTCACGGTGTCGCAGGGAACGAGTGCCACGTCCTACAGCAATCTTTCGATCGATTCTGCCCATCCGCGCTACTTTCTCAAAGTTGTGAATGAGGGGGGCGGACTGGTGCAGCTAGAGCGGATTGAGCCGTTTCCTCGCGTCGATTTTCCGGCTGGACTGCCTGCCGCAGCGACCGTCACCCTGACTGGTGGGACAAACGAAAATCTAGCTGATTTGGACGATTCCAACTACGTTGAAGCACTCGAAACGCTGCGATCGATCGACGATGTGAACCTGATTGCGATTCCCGATCGCCCAACTCCTCCAGTCCAGCAGGCGGTGATTGCTCACTGTGAACAAATGGGCGATCGCTTTGCCGTCCTTGATGCCACCGCTGCCAACCTCACACTGTTTGGTGGCAACGACAGCGTGGAAGCCCAGCGGCGCGGCTTGGATTCGACTCGCGGCTATGGAGCGCTTTACTATCCCTGGCTGCGTGTACCGCCTGCGGGACGGGGCGATCCGGTTTTGGTGCCGCCTGCGGGTCATGTCTGCGGCATCATCGCTCGCAGCGACACGATTCGCGGCGTTCACAAAGCGCCTGCGAATGAAATCGTGAATGGGCGATCGGGGTAGCGCAAACGATGAGCAACATCGATCAGGGACAGTTAAATCCTCAAGGCATTAATGTAATTCGCGTCTTTCAAAATGGAGGCCGACCCGTACTGTTTGGGGCACGAACAACCGCCACTGATTTGAACTGGCAGTATGTCAATATTCGGCGGCTATTTCTGTTTGTGGAAGAGTCGATTCAAGAAGGGATTCGCTGGGCAGTATTTGAGCCGAATAATCTTCAGCTTTGGCAAAAAGTGAAGCGCACGATTACCGAATTTTTGACGAGAGTTTGGCGCGATGGCGCACTGTTTGGCGCGACGACAAATGAAGCGTTTTATGTCCGCATTGATGAAACGCTAAATCCATTTTCAGAACAGGCACTCGGTCGTCTCAATATTGAAATTGGGCTGCGTCCGACCTATCCGGCTGAATTTATTATTGTGCGAATTGGCATTTGGCAGGGCGATGCGGAAGTGACTGAAGGCTAAGCATTTTTGTTTACTTTTACGGAGGTGAAACGATGCCGACTGGTGTGATTCCTGACCCGTATGGTAATTACAACTTTCTCGTTGAAATTGATGGCATTACCCGCGCTGCGTTTCAAGAATGCAGCGGCTTTGATTCCACGATCGACGTAATTGAACATCGCGAAGGCGGCGAAAATACTACGCCGCGCAAACTTCCGGGCATGACCAAGTTCAGCAATATTCAACTGAAGTGGGGCATGACGGACGATCGCGAACTCTACGATTGGCATCGCCGCACAATTGAGGGCGAGATTGAGCGCAAAAATGGGTCGATTATTCTGCTCGATCGCAAGCGTGAAGAAAAGGCGCGATGGAATTTTGTCCGGGCTTGGCCGACGAAGTGGGATGGCCCCAATCTGACCGCAGAAGGTAACGATGTGGCGATCGAAATGATTGAACTGGCGCACGAAGGTTTTTCCCGCGCCTGAGGGTGAACTGTGAGGGAGCGATCGATGTTTCAGACCGAGTACGAGTTTGTTTTGCCCTGTGGCTATCTCGACGCGGAAGGGACGCTGCACCGCGAGGGAATCATGCGCCGCGCCACTGCTGCGGATGAAATTTTGCCGCTCAAAGATCCGCGAGTGGTGAAAAATCCGGCCTATCTGATCGTGATTTTGCTGTCGCGAGTCGTGACGCGCTTGGGAGGGGTGAGTCCGATTACGCCAAAGACGATCGAAGACCTGTATGCGACCGATTTGGCCCACCTGCAAATGCTCTACAACGACATCAATCGGCTTGACAGTCATCAGGTTGTGGTCACTTGTCCACAGTGTCAGCACGAGTTTGAGACGGAGCTAAGCCGCGTGGGGGGGTAGCGGGCTACCCTCTGGCGCAGTTGTACCGGGAGGTAGCCTTTGTCGCCTATCACTTTCACTGGCCGCACGATCAGGTGATGCAGCTAGAGCATGACGATCGCCACCGCTGGGTGGCGGAAATTTCAGATCTCAATCACCGCATGAACGGAGAATCGGCATGACGCAGGACGGACTACACAGCAATTTGAGCGAGATGCGCGTTACGGCAAGTGTGCCTTTGGTGCGTCCGCTGCGATCGCGGTCACTGTGCCTGCTGGCCGCTTTGCCGAACAGTTGCAGCAGCGCTATCAGCCGCAATCGATCGCAACTCATGCGGAGATGGAACTGCGGCGATCGACTCCAGCCCTCAGCTTCAGGAGTTCTCACCATCAGCACACCCAGGTCAACGTTGCGCCCCGACTGCAACTGACCCTCTTACACTCCACCCTGCTAGCCCCAGCACAGGCAGCCGCAACAGTGGCAGAATCCATGATCCGATCGAGCCACACAACCTTCTTAGAGCGACAAAGCCAACGGCAATCGCGACAGTTGCAGCGCATTGAGCAGATCGAACTGCTGGTACGTCAGCTTCAGCGCGATCGCACCGAAACGGTTTTGCAGCAAGAACTCGTGCAGCGGATCGTCGATCGCACGATGCGAATGGAAACAGTGCGAATGGAAACGGTGGCCGTTTCGCGGGCGATCGCGCCGCCGCTGACACCGCAACCGCCGCCGATGGAGTTCGCCACCGTTCAGCCTGTCCCGCAAGGGGTACGAGCAGTGCAGTCGGCTGAATTGATCGCGCCTGAAGTGATGCGATCGACGCCGCTTTCCGCATCTCCGGCAGCATCAGGATCGGTTTTGCCTGCCGTGCCATGATCGATGTCAACCGCCTGACTGATCAGGTGATGCAGACGATCGATCGGCGCTTGCTGGCCTATCGCGAACGGCGGGGGAGATAGCCGATGGCGTTGGAAAAAGCGCGGATTACGAATACCGACACGGGCGAAGACTTTGAGGTGATCTTCAACCCGGAAGAATACACCGTCAATAAAGACAATAATTTCGCTCAAATTGCCGTGCCGGGGTTGCGATCGCCCCTGCTTCAGTTTGTTCACGGCAATCTGAAAACGCTGGAAATGGAACTGCTCGTTGATACCTATGAGGCGCACCGAACCGCTAACAAGCCCGTCAATCAGGCGCATCAAGACGTGCGCGACATGACTCGCAAAATGACGCGCCTGCTCGACATTAATCCGCAAACTCACGCGCCGCCGATTCTGCTGTTTGTCTGGGGGTCGCTGACGTTTCGCTGCGTATTGGCGCGGGTTAGCGAAAAGTTCATCCTGTTTTTGCCGACGGGCATTCCCGTTCGCGCTCGGCTTCAGGTGACGTTCAACGAGTTCACGAACGCCGAATTTGAAGCGAAAGAGGTGAAGCGCGAAACGGCTGACTACAGCCAGTTTTACCTCGTTGGACAGGGCGAAACTTTAAGCAGCATTGCGGCGCGGGTGTATGAAAATGCCACCCTCTGGCGACCGATCGCCCTGCAAAACCAAATCGACAATCCGCACGAACTGGCGATCGGACGGCGGCTCTTGATTCCGCAGTTGCCGTTTCGCGATCCCGATACGGGGGAGGTGATGCAGTAGTATGGCAACTCATCCGCGCTATGCGCCCGACTTCAAAATTCGCATCAACGACCAGGAAATTCCGGCTGCGCTGCGGGCGGCAATCACCAGCGTCAGCTATGAAGACGGAATGCAGGCTGCCGATCGCGTTGAGGTCGGACTGGCGAACATCAATCTGCGCTGGCTGCAAAGTCACATTCGCGGCTTGGGCTTTCAGCCGTTTCCCAGTCGCGTCAATTTGCCTGCGGCGGGCACGATCGTTGCTGCCACCGAGGGCATGTTTGACATCGACAACAAGCTGAGCTTGGCGATCGGCTATGCGCCTGACCCGCTCGAAGAAGTGTTTCGTGGCGAACTGACGGGCGTGGAAGCGAGCTTCCCCAACGGGGGTGTGCCGACGATGACGCTAGTGGCGCATGACTATTTGAATCGCCTGTCGCGAGGCAGCTATGCGCGGGGGTTTGGCTTCATTCCCGATGCCTTGATTGCGGCGACCCGCCCAATTCGATGCCAGCGGTGCCGAAGAACTCATCGAAATTGAAGACAAAGAGCAACTCACGCTCAATCCTACCTTTTGGAATAACCCACAGGAAGCACAAGTCATTCTGAAAACCATTAAAAGTCATAAAAATTGGGTCAACCAATTCAATGCGGTTGCCATGTTGATTGATGACCTGGAAGTATTGTTTTGATTTTTTAAAGGAAGGAGAGGTGAGTGAAGAAG
>JAAUTJ010000457.1 GCA_012031475.1 Leptolyngbyaceae cyanobacterium SM1_3_5
GTCCAGCAATTCCGCCTGCAATTCGGTGCGGAATTAGCAGGTTTGCAATGCCAGCACAGGCGATCGCCAGCACAATCTGTACGGCCAAGTGAGAAATATCCATCGCTGTTCAAGAGGAAGTGAAGGGACACAGCGGCGGAGCGAATTTGTCTTGCTGCGAACGATAAACCACCCTGAAACGCTTGTCAGTTCCGCTCGCTTCTCCTCATTGTAGTCAGGGAAACCTGTGGTCACGAAAACTTTGAATTGCGGTGATCGCATCGTGAAGACCACATCAAACCGTGCTAATCCGAAAGCTGACGCGATCGATCCGCCGCCGCCCTCACCGCCTCAATGATCCCCGATCGAAATCCGCTGGCCTCAAGCTGCGCGATCCCCGCGATCGTTGTGCCGCCCGGACTGGTCACTCGGTCTTTTAGTTCTGCTGGGTGCATTCCGGTCGTTTGCAAGAGTTCCGCCGTGCCGCGTACCGTCTGGAGAGCAAGCTGAAGCGCAACCGCACGGGGTAAGCCCGCTGCAACGCCGCCATCGCTCAAGGCTTCAATCAAAACGGCAACATATCCAGGACCTGATCCCGACAGCCCCGTCACGGCATCCATCCAGGCTTCCGGCACTTCAACCACTTCCCCAACGGCAGCAAAATCTGTTTGGTCCTCAGCAAGATCTTCAGGCTGGGTATGTTTTCCCGGTGCGATCGCCGTCATCCCTGCCCCTACAGTAGCAGGCGTATTCGGCATCGCTCGAATTACGGGCGATCGGGAAAGGCGGCTTCAAGCTGGGCGATCGAGGTTCCCGCCAAAATCGAAATCACGCTGCCCTGTGCAGGCGGCAAGGCGGCTGTCACTGCATTAAACATCTGCGGCTTGATGGCGAGCAACAGGACATCGGCACGGGCGGCAACTTCAGCATTGTCTGCCGTCACCTGTACGCCATATTGCTGGGCAAGCAGTTCGCGCCGTGCGGCTTGGGGATCGCTCACCCAAATCGCTTCCGGCTGCAAAATGCTTTGTTCAACTAGGCGCGAGAGCAAAGCTTCGCCCATGACGCCGCCGCCGATCATCCCCAATGTTTGCATCGTTTTTGCCGCTCACACAATGCGCTTACATTTTGCCGCCCACACAACAGAGGCGATCGCCCCAAAGCGATCGCCTCTTCCATCCTCAACCTGAACCTTACGCCATCCGCGCTTGCTGCTCGTTCCAAGCGGGAGCGGGAGCGGCAGGACGTGCCGTCCGCATTTGCGGCTGCTGCATCGGGTCTTGCGTCATCATCGGTTGTCCGGTGCTGACCTGAACGCAGTTGGGGGTGAACAGGAAAATGCTTTCGCCGATGCGCTCTTGATGACCGTCGATCGCATAAGTTCCGCCTGCGACAAAATCAACGGCTCTCTGTGCCTGATCCGGGTCCATAATCGTCAGGTTCAGCACGACCGATTTGCGCTCCCGTAGGGCACGAATCGCCTGCGGCATTTCTTCAAAAGTTTGTGGCTCTAGCACAACCACTTCCGACATTCCGTTTACCGCTCCGGGCATTCCGATCACGTTGTTCATGGTTGTTCCCACTCCGGGTTCTGAAGTCATCATCGATCGATCGCGCAGACGACGGCGGCGCGGTTCTTCTTCGGGCACAGGCTGAACGGGCGCAGAGTTCTCTTCTTGATAGAGATTCTGATATTCGTCCTCGTCCCGTTCATCGTATTCGTATTCGTACTCAACCGGGTCATTCAATCCAACAAAATCGCGCAGTTTGGTGAAAATGCTCACTGTTCACGCTCCATCACAACGAAGGTTTATTTGCGAAGCTAGTCTTTTGCTCTTTAAAAGCGACACCGACAAAGGGTGAATTTCGATCGACAAGTCTGACATTTGCTGTTTTCATCCCAACAGTTTGCTGAAGCTGAATCATGGATGAATCCTACAGCTTCGTTGACTTGTTGACACCCTGTTCAGTCTAGAAACCCACCAAGATGAGTGAACAGTATACATCGAATTTCCCGGTTAGATACCCGATGACGATTTCAAGGAAAAAGTCGAACTGTCGGCTGACGGGGGAAATTGAAATGCTCCTTTTTTGGAGGGCTGTTCGCCCAAAAATCAGGCGACTACTTCGGCTGAATCACAAGACTCTAGCGCAATTTGCCCTAAATCTTACTCAAGCTGTTTGAAATTTACTTAATTTAAGATTTAGCGTAGATTTCGTTAAGGTCTCTGCGGATTCATCGAAGAAATAATAGGTCGGTTATCGGAACTCGTCAAGCCTTTTTGAAATTTTTTCTCGAATGAAGATTATTGACGATCGCCAAACAAAATTCGTCCGAGCCGAACCATCGTCGCACCTGCTTGAATTGCCAGCAAATAATCGTCCGACATGCCCATCGACAGTTCTTCAAGGTGAAGATTTGCCCCAGCCTGCCGCCGAACTTTTTCTGCCAATTCTCGCGCCTGCTCAAACGCGCTTCGCGTTTGATCGGGTGCCAGTCCGTAAGGCGGAATTACCATTAAACCAGCAATGTGCAAATGCGTACAGCGATCGAGAAATTCCAAATTTTTTAACAATTCCTCGATCGCAAATCCATACTTATTTGGGTCAGGTAGGATTTTCACCTGCAAACAAACTGAGGGTCGCTTCGCCTGCGCCTCAGCCAGCGCGTCGAGCCGCTGAGCCAGCTTGAGACTGTCAACGGACTGTATCCAGTCAAACTGCTCAACGGCCTTGATGGCCTTGTTCGTCTGCAAGTGGCCGATCAGATGCCAGGTGATGTCCGTGAGGTCTTGCAGCGCAAGCTGCTTCGTGGCGGCTTCTTGGACTTTGCTTTCGCCAAAGTCGCGAATTCCAGCCGCATACGCCGATCGCATCGCCGCGATCGAAACCTGCTTGGTGACGGCAATCAGCCGCACCGAATCTGGAATCGTGGTGCGAATCTGCGTAATGCGATCGGTGATTCGCAGTGCGTCAGCCGCATCGATCGGACGAGAAACAGTCATCGCCAAACCCCAACCAGAACAAGCACAAGCCAAAAGTGTAGAGTAAAAGCTTGGCTGCGGATGCGATCGACAGATTAAATTTTTCTAAAAATTGACGCAGAATTAGTGCAGTGGTCGGCCATAAGAAACTGCAACCCGGCTGGGCGCAGGCCGTTGACACACTTGCTGCTCGATCGCAACCGCACCAGAAGCGCAGTGCCACGTTGCGATCGGGCTGCTTGAGTTGATCGGGGAGTGACCGAGAAAATGAGTTACTGAGATAAATTACTGAAAGGTTTGCTTGTGCATCCGCATCAGTTGGTCATACTCAGCTTGCTGACCGACTCGCCGCAGATGGCGCAGGCGACCTTCGACCAAGATGCGAGTTTCAGTGCGGCTGATCGGCTCAAACTGCACACCCTCGGCGCTGCTAAAGACCTGAAAGAACAAGCGCTGCGCGTACAGCGTCGAAAACAGTTCGCGATTTTCTTCAACCAGGCAGACGCGAAACAGCAAACCAAACGTGGGATGGTTCAGATAGGTTTCGGTTGCTGTGCGAGTAGGAGCCACCGAGCTTGTAGCTGACTTAGGCATGTTCTAAGGAGGGGGATGAAATCAACAGGGCGACCGAGTGTTGAGACGGATGACTTGCAAAGCAGCGGCTGTAGAATTCAGCTTTCCGGTAGATGCACAAGCTGGAAATGGGCTTGTGCCTCAGTATACACGTAGACTGCTTTACTCATCACTGTATGTGAAATTGTGCCATTGCGCTACAAAATTCTGTTTCTTCAGTCTAATCATCCGATCGAAGGATTGACAGAATTTTTGGAAAGAGTCGATCGCCCTCTAAAACCCAATCAGGGTGATAGCTCCGCCCCAAATCCAGCGAGCCGCCCAAAGTCCGCCCAGCGCGAGCAGCGCCAAGCCATCTGCCCAGCCGAGCCGGAACTGATGCCAGCGGACATGGTGGCGATCAGAACCCGTGAATCCGCGCACCTGCATGGCCGTCGCCGTCTGCTCTGCCCGCAGCAGCAAGTTATCCAGCAGTCGCTCGGCCACCGTTGCCCACACCTGAGACGCGCCGCGCATTCCGAGCTTCTTCCAGTTGATGGCGCGAGTCCGAATCGATCGCACCAAATTTTGCACTTCCTCCAGCACGAGGGGAATAAACCGCAGCGCCAAGGTCAGCGTCAGGATAATTTCAGTTACAGGCAGCTTCAGCCAGCGCAGGGGACGCATGAGGCTGTCGAGTCCGGCTGTGATTTCTTCCGGGGCAGTCGTGAGCAGATACAGATTCGTGCTGTAGATCAGCGTAAACATCAAGGTGGAAATGCGGATCGCCAGTTCGAGCGATCGCCGGGTCACTTTGGCGAAACTCTGCTCAAACAGAATGTAGCGGTAGCTCGTCGGCTGCGGCAAAATCAGCGGTGCGGCGTTCACATCCGGCGGCGTTTGCAAAATCGCTAGCTCGTTGGCAGGCAGGCGCGGCTGCGAATCCACGTTCACCCCGTCCGGCGCAAACAGCGTCACGGTAAACAGCAGCAGCCCAAACGCCAGCACCAGCCCCAATCTGCCGCCGAAAAGACGCGCCAAGGGGAATGCGAGCCATCAGCGTCAGCACCAGCAAAACCCCAACTAGCGCCAGCCGACCAAACCGCACTTGCGGCGATCGGCGTCAGCAAAGCTCAACAGCCAAGCCAGCTTCACACGCGGATCAATCCGATGCAGCCACGTAACGGGTTGTTCCAGATAAAGGCCGATCGGCAGCGATCG
>JAAUTJ010000458.1 GCA_012031475.1 Leptolyngbyaceae cyanobacterium SM1_3_5
TGGAGATCCTCAAATATGCCAATCCGCTACGGGCAAAGCTGCTGCTGTTTAGCGCCCTGCACGAGCCGATCGACCTGTCGCAAATCAGCCTGCTCAAAACCGATGACCTCGATCATCTGCTGCGATCGATCGTCCGCATTCATCCCACGCCTGCCGCCCTCGAACTGCACCTCAACGATACGGCTCAGCAGTTGAAAGGCGACTACGGCCAAACGGCGCGAGCGATTGCTCGATCGCTGCAAGGGCTGTATCAAGATGCGGAACTGCAAGGCTATTTGCGATTGCCCGATGTGGCTGAGGGCGACCAGATTCGTACCTTTGCCGTCACCGGAGGCAAAACCGAATTGGCAAGCAGCGCACCCGCAGGCGATGGAGCAATTGCTCACGCCGATCTGAGCCGTCCGCTGGAAATGACCGGAACGCCCGCCGCTTCTGCCTCCCTCTCCGATCGCTTCTCCGCCTGATTCCGTACAGACGCGAGATCTCGCGTCTCTCCACCCCCAACCCCCATCCCCCCGCTCCGCATGAATGCGATCGAACTGCTCAAACGCTATGAATCCGGTGAAACCAACTTTCAAGGGGTCAGCTTGCGAAATGCCCGCTTGCCCGGTGCAGATCTGATTGGCATCAATCTCAGCGGAGCCGATTTGCAAAGCGCCATTCTCGTTCTGGCCTATCTCAATCGCGCTCGGCTGAGCAAAACCAGCCTCAAGCAGGCAAAACTGTGCGGTGCAAATCTCAGTCAGGCCAGCTTGACCGGAGCCAGTTTGCAAGATGCCGATCTGCATGGTGCAATTTTGCAAGGGGCTGATCTACGCAGTGCCGATCTAACGCTGGCCTATTTGCTCGACTCGAATTTGGTGGGAGCCGATCTACGCAACGCCAACCTCAGCGGCGCAAATTTGACGGGAGCCTGTTTGCGCGGTGCAAACTTTCGCGAAGAAAACAATCGCTACACGGCCAATCTGCGCGGAGCCTGTCTGCGTAAGGTCGATCTGCGCGGCGCGGATTTGACTGGAGCCGATCTCGCTCGCGTTGATTTGCGCGGTGCCAATTTGAGTGAAGCCACGTTGCGCGAAGTTGATTTACGCGAAGCTGATTTGACTGAAGCCAATCTCAGCGGCGCACTGCTGACCGAGGCGAATTTGACTGGGGCAATTTTGCGACAGGCGCTGCTGACGAATGCCAAGCTGGAGCGATCGCACCTGACCGAGGCCGACCTTGCCACCGCCAATTTGCGCGGAGCCGTGTTGCCCGATGCCAAGCTCGATCGCGCTCACCTTGTCCGCGCTGACTTCAGCTTCACCAACCTCGCCCGCGCCGATCTCAGCCGCGCCAATTTAACAGACGCGAATTTGCGATCGGCCAGTCTCACCGATGCCTATCTCGCTCGCGCCGATTTGAACGGAGCCGATTTGCGCGAAGCCAGATTGATCCGAGCGGAAATCAGCAGCGCCAATTTGATCAACGTCAAGCTGGAAGGGGCAATGATGCCGGACGGCAGCATCAGCCCTTAGCCGAATGACACAATCTTCCGAATCAAGTGGGAACGTTTGAGGCGATCGCGCCATCCATGCAGGCAGGGGCACAACCGGAAATTTCTCCCGATCTGTTTAGAAGTCGAGGGATTCCAGTTAAAGTAAGGTCGGACTAATCGTCGATTTTTCGGCTCGCCATATATTCCGTCTGCCATACAAACGACTTCATGAGAATTCGGATCGATCGCCCCGTCAAGTTTTTCTCAAGCTGGGAAAAACAGCCTGCTCTCGCTTGGGCTATTTCTATCGGTTGGGTGCTGCTGCTGTGCGGAATCGCTTTCGGCTACCACTTGGGCAGCATCGGACTTGTAGATGAAACCGAGCCGCTGTTTGCCGAAGCCTCGCGCCAAATGGTCGAAACGGGCGATTGGATCACGCCTCACTACAACGGCCAGACGCGATTTGACAAGCCGCCTTTGGTGTACTGGCTGATGGCGATCGGCTATCGGGCGATCGGCGTGAACGAATGGGCAGTTCGTCTGCCTTCTGCGCTCGCGGCCACTGCCTTAACGTTATTTGGCTTCGTGACGCTGCGGAAGTTCGGCTATGTGCGGCCTGCGGATGGCACGGAAGAATTCGATCGATACGATGCGGCCACCTCGCGATCGCTGTGGTTTTCAGCCTGGATCGGAGCCGCACTGATGGCGCTGAATGCCGAAACGCTGGTCTGGGCGCGGACGGGCGTTTCCGACATGCTGCTAAGCGGCTGCATCGGAACGGCGCTGATGGCGTTTTTCTGGGGCTATGCGGCAGAGGAGCGATCGAGCAAAACCCGCTGGTATTTTGTGTCCTACATTCTTTGTGCGCTGGCCGTTCTCACCAAGGGGCCTGTTGGTGTCGTCTTGCCCATTTTGATCGTCGGCGCGTTTTTGCTGTACGTCGGCCAGTTGCGATCGACCCTGCACGAAATGCATTTGATTCCCGGAGCTTTGCTGTTTCTGGCGATCACGCTGCCCTGGTACTTTCTGGTGATTCGCGCCAACGGCGATGCCTACATCAATTCATTCTTTGGCTATCACAACATTGAGCGGTTCACCAGCGTCGTCAACGACCACGCTGCCCCCTGGTATTTCTACTTCATCGTCGTTCTGATCGGCTTTTTGCCCTGGTCGCTGTATCTGCCGATCGCTCTGTCCCGCTGGCGTTTGGGTGAGCGCCGTCGCTGGCAGTCGCAGCCGCGATCGACGCAGTTCGGCTTATTCGCCTTCTTTTGGTTTGCCGTGATCTTCGGCTTTTTTACGATCGCCGTCACCAAACTGCCCAGCTATGTGCTGCCCTTGATGCCCGCTGCTGCCATTCTTGTCGGGCTGCTGTGGAGCGATCAGATGCACGTCCGCACTTGCAGCGCAGCGTGGCGATTACGGCGATCGTCAATCTGGTGTTTCTCGTCATCCTGGCAGGTGTCGTACTCTACAGCGCCAACTGGATGGGCGACGATCCCGCCATGCCGAATCTGCCGGAAACGATGCGGCAGTCGGGCGTGTTGATTTGGGGCTGCCTAATTTGGATTTTGGCGACGGCGATCGGCACGTTGCTGCTGGTTTCGCGGCAGGGTCGCTGGCTATGGAGCGTCAATGCGATCGCGTTTGCCGCCTTTATTTTGTTTACGATCGTGCCTGCCGCCTTCTTAATGGATGCCGAGCGCCAACTGCCTCTGCGACAAATTGCCGCGACGATTCGCGCCGATGCGCCGACGGAAACCGTTTTGATGGTCGGCTTTGAAAAGCCCAGCTTGGTGTTTTACACGCAGCGATCGATCTCCTACCTTTCGCATCCCGACCGGACGCTCGACTATCTGAGGCGATCGAGCAGCCAGCAGCCTGAATCTCGCTTTGCCTTTGTGCTGGGATATCCCGAAAAGCTCGAAGAAACTCGCCTGCGCCCCAGACAATACAATGTGGTGCAAACCGCAGGTGCCTATCAGCTTTGGCGTGTTCCATTGCCGTTACGCGAGTAGGGGCACAGCCGCACCTGCGCCCCCTGCCAAAACATCAACGCAGAGCGCTCGATCGCGTCAGTCGCCAAATTCGCCCAGCATTCTCACTTCCGGCTCCAGCCGCACCGACCAGCGATCTTCGACCTTCGCCTGCACATCGCGAATCAGATCGAAGATATCAGTGGCCGTTGCGCTGCCGCAGTTCAAGATGAAATTGGCGTGTCGCTCTGCAACTTGCGCTCCGCCGATCGCATAGCCTTTCAGTCCGGCTTGCTCAATCAGCCAGCCCGCCGTGCGAAGATCAGGATTGCGAAAAACGCTGCCGCAGCTTGGCAGATGATAAGGCTGCGAGGCGCGTCGTGCGTCAAGATGAGCCGTTGTTTCGGCCATCACCTGCTGCGGATCGGCTCCGGGTCGCAGTTGAAACGTTGCTTGTGTCACCAGTTGGCCGCTGCTCTGCAAAATCGAGGTGCGGTAGCGAAAGGCCAGCCGATCGCGACTAAACGACTCGATCGCCCCTGTGCCAGAAAGTACCTGGGCATTGAGCAGAATATCCGAGGTTTCCGATCGATGCGCTCCGGCATTCATCACCACCGCACCCCGACTGACGGGGGACGAAATCTCAAAGAGCTGATCGCCGCCGTATAGTACACCGGGTTGGCGCGGGCGGCGAATCGAGCGGCCAAAAAACGCCGCCAAGGAGAGACTGTGGAACGCATGGATTTCAAGGTAAAGGACCTCGCCCTCTGGGACTGGGGCCGCAAAGAGATCGACATAGCCGAGCAGGAGATGCCCGGCCTCATGGCAATCCGGGAGAAGTACGGCAAGCAGAAGCCGCTCAAAGGCGCGCGGGTTACCGGCAGCCTTCACATGACCATCCAGACCGCGGTCCTCATCGAGACCCTCAAAGCGCTCGGCGCCGACGTGCGCTGGGCGAGCTGCAACATCTTCTCCACCCAGGACCACGCCGCCGCCGCGATCGCCGCGCGCGGCATCCCGGTGTTCGCGATCAAGGGCGAGACGCTCGCCGATTACTGGGACTATGTCGGCCGCATCTTCGACTGGGCGAGCGAGGAAGACCCCGATCTCACCTGCAACATGATCCTCGATGACGGCGGCGATGCCACCATGTTCGCGCTGTGGGGCGCGCGTCTTGAAGCAGGCGAGGAAATGGGCGAGCCGACCAACGCGGAAGAAATCGAGTTCCAGCGCGCGCTGAAGGCCTTCGTGGCCGCGCGTCCGGGCT
>JAAUTJ010000459.1 GCA_012031475.1 Leptolyngbyaceae cyanobacterium SM1_3_5
CGCCAAAGACCACGTAGACCTGACCGCAGTCGCTCTGGAACATGGTTTCGTCGTCGGCAAGCGGCGCGCCCATGATCAAGTCGTCAAATCCGTCGGCATTGATGTCGCCGCTGGCCAGCGCGCTGCCCAGTTTGCCAGATTGCCGATCGGGTGGAGGAGGCAATGAGTTGGGCGCAGCCGATGTCGGTCTCGGAAGGGGATGCGGTCTGCACCTGTGCCAATGCCGATCGCGCCGTCGTCGCAGCCTGCGATCGTTCGGCAGCCGGAAGTGACTGTATCTGCACCGGGGTCGGTTGCGCCACCTGAATTGATGGTGACGGCAACGATCGATAAATGGCGATCAGATTAACAGAAAAGCGATCGCTCTTTCGGTGGGGCAATCGCTTTTTGCTAGCCTTCTCAACAGATCAGCTTCGCAATTGTAAACACCAAAGAAATCATCTAACTAGAAGGAACTTTTTAATGGCAGCGCTTTTCCTGTTTCGGCAGGGGTGGCACATCCAGCGCTGGATTCGCATCAAAAAAGCTGACAGGTTTGAGCATGAATCCTGAATAAGCGGTTGGCATGATCGGCCAGTCTTCGGGACGCGGAATGTGATGATGGCCGAAGGTGTACCAGACGACCAGATCGGTGTTGGCGATCGATCGATCGGCCTGCGTCCACTTGGGCAAGCCTTCTTCGCCCGGATGTTGATTGGGATAATCCCCCGCCGAATAGCGCTCATCTGCGGCATACGGTGTCACCCACAAATGCTTGGTCATGAAGCCCGCCCGCTTCAAAATGGGCGAATCGGGATGCGCGAACGGCAAAACATTTTCACCCGGAACAATCTTGTAGCCCACAGCCTGACCGAGCCGATTTTTCACAGTCGGATTCACCACTTTCCAATAGCGAGCCGTGAACGGATCGATCAGCCGTTGTGCTGCCTGCTCGGTTTCAAGCAATGTTGGAACGGCAAAAAATGCGTTGCCGTAAGGATTTTCTGCACCGATCGGTTCCGCTTCCGTGTTGACTTCATAAACGGAATTCTCGCAGCCGTCCAGGTCAAAATCCAGCCGCAAACTGAAGAAATGCTGATGGTTAATTGCATTCACTTGGGGCGCAACAACTGTCCCATATTTCGGCTGATCCGCCAGCGCACCAGCCAGAAGAATTCCCGTCAGCTTCACCTCATATTGAATCGTGCCGTCCTGATAGAAATACCAGAAAAAAGCATACTCGTAATTATCGACTGTGGCAATGAACGAAAGGGCGAGACGACGCGATCGCCGTACTTCAGGGACATCTCGCCGCCAGTCGGTATGCTTCCACAGCATCCCAAAATCTTCTTCATGCAGACAAACCGCATTTTTAATTGTGGAAACTTCGCCTCGGCTATTGGTTAAATGCGCGTCAAAATAGTGAATCTCTCCCACACAATCGCAGCCATATTCCAGCGAATTTGCCAGCATTCCGACACCGTGTTCACCAACATCAAAAGCATTTTTGCGATAGTGCTGCGGACGCGGATCGCCATACGGCACAACCATTTCAGCCAGCGAAGCCCGATAGAGAATCGATCGCACCCGTCCTTGATCTTCATAGCTAATCTGATACAAAACCAAGCCTTCTCGCGGCGTAAATCCAATCCGCATCCGCCATTTTTGCCAGCGAATTTCGTGACCGTCGATCGCAAAGCTGACACCTTCTGGCTGCGTAATTTGCAGGGGCTTGATGTCCGATCGCAAACTCGCCTGAAACTGCGCGTTCATACTCTCCAGATTCGGGCGAACCGGAACAATTCCCAGATCTTCAATTTCGCACAACCTGCATTTTGTTGAGGTCAACAACCGGAATGAGACCATCGATCGGACGGGCATAAAAATTGCTTTCCGGCGTCGTTCTGAGGTAGCACAAACAGCGCGACAGCCGCACTCCATCCTCGTCTTCGATGCCAAAATGCCCGATCGCCCAAGGATCAACTACAACCAATTCCAGATCCAAATTGCGCTTGGCAACGGCTGCCTGAAAATCGGGATGTGCCTTTACAGTCGCTTCGCATTCGGATAGCTCATCCGCCATAATGTTCGGTTGAATATCCGGGATGTGCTTCCAATCCATTACTTTTTGATCGGTGAGCGAAACGATCGCTTCAAAGGCTTCTCCGGTTTGATTGTTGAGCAGAATTAGAAACGCTTGGCGATCGAATTTGTCTCCCGCCTGAAAGTTCAAAACCAATTCTTTCGGCGGTTCATGCAAAGTAACGCAGGGAAAGCGGAAGGTTTCACCGACGTTTTGAACCGCACGAACGATCGCCACTGCTGAGGCTACTTCTGCGGCTGCCAGCGGCTCCAGCGGATGCTTCACTTCAGGGAGATCAACCAGCTTCGTCGAAAAATCTTGCGTGACTGTCATACCAAATTGAAGAGATGAAATTGAAGGGATTTTCAGCGATCGCGCCTCTCTGCACAAGGCGGATTCTCTCACGCTACAGCCAGAAGGCGATTTCCGGCAAATCATCAAGCTCCCGCTTCTGCTCGACAGTGCGACAATCGATCAATTCCAACGATCAATTTCAATTGTTATCATTCATTTTTTGCGGAGTCGAGCCGATGACAAGCTGGCTGCAACCGCCCCGGCTGCGGGTGGGCGAAGAAGCCCCCCGTCATGCCACCTGGCTAGAACTGTTTTACGATTTGGTGTTTGTCGTGGCCGTGTCGCAACTGGCGCACAACCTCAGCGACGACACTTCGATCGCCGGATTTGCTGGATTCGTCGCGCTATTTCTGCCCGTTTGGTGGGCGTGGATTGGGGCGACTTTTTACGCCAATCGGTTCGACAGCGATGATGTCAGCCGCCGCCTGCTGATGGGTGTGCAAATGCTGGCGATCGCTGCCCTTGCCATCAACGTGCATCACGGACTCAGCGACACCTCGATCGGATTTGCCCTGTCGTATGTGGTCGCTCGCACTGTCCTGATTGGCGAATATCTGCGGGCGGGGCGATCGATTCCCACCGCTCGCCCGCTGACTACCCACTACGCAATCGGATTTCTCGATCGCCGCCGCGCTCTGGCTAATTTCCGTGTTTGTGCCGATCCCGATTCGGTTTTGGCCTCTGGGCGATCGCGCTACTGGTTGACTTCGCCACGCCAATCACCGGGATCAAACATCAGCGGAATTTGCTGCCGGATTTGGAGCATTTGCCGGAGCGCTTTGGCCTGTTCACGATCATCGTTTTGGGCGAAGCGATCATCGCCGTTGTGAATGGCGTTTCGGAAATGGATTGGGACGGCTGGAGCGAAATTGCGGCGGCGTTGGGCTTTGTCTGCGCGTTTTGTCTCTGGTGGATTTACTTTGAAAATGTCGGCAGCGCGGCACTGAGAGCAGCCAGCCAAGCCGGACACATTCGCGTGTTTCAAGTTTGGCTCTATGGTCATTTGCCCCTCGTGATCGGGCTGGCGGCGGCGGGAGTCGGCGTTGAGCATTTAATCATGGCCGAATCAGGTGTACCGCTGTCCACACCCGATCGCTGGCTGCTGTGTGGCTCACTCGCGCTGTGCTTCTTGTCCCTCGCGTTGCTGCACCGCACCGGAATTATTTTTCTGTGCAAATCCAGAACTCGCCATCGAATTGCGGCGGCGATCGCGCTTCTGCTACTTGCCCTCGTTGCTGTCAACTGGTCGCCATCCCGATCGCGCTGGCGGTGGCGATCGTCTGTGTCGCTCAGGTCGGACTGGATCTGTATCAGGGTCATCCCGCTGGCTGGCAAAAAGACGAATCGCCGCTGGCGTAACATCAAGGCGTGTGGATGAGTGAGGAACAAGAGGTAGAATGCATCGACTGGCAGCGGTTTGAGCGCGTCTTTTCAACAGGTGAAACTGAAGAACGCTACATCCAAGAAACCATCTTTGGTCGGCGGTTGGCGCTGCTGGACATTTAGGATTGCTATATTTTACTGAAGTAGCGGATAAAGAATGGGCGATCGATGGCGCAAACTGTTTTGATTACTGGGGCATCTCACGGCATTGGGAGAGCGACGGCGCTGGAGCTTGCTCGTCATGGTTATGATGTGGTTTTGGCAGCCAGAACGATCGAGCTTTTGGAAGCGGTTGCGGAAGAAATTCGAGCGATCGGGCAGCAGGCGTTAGTGGTTCAGACTGATGTGCGTGATCCTCAGCAAGTGAATGATTTGGTGCAAAAAGCGATCGACTCTTTTAGTACGATCGATGTGCTGGTGAATAACGCTGGCGTTTACTACATGGGGCCAGTGGAAGAAGCCTCGATCGAAGATTGGCAGCAGATTATTCAGACAAATGTGTGGGGTTATATTCATACGATTCATGCGCTATTGCCGCATTTTTTGGAGCGGGAAAGTGGAACGATCGTGAATGTGGTTTCGATCGGCGGACTTGACCCGATTCCCTATCAGGTTCCGTACACAACCAGCAAACACGCCCTAACCGGATTGACCAAATCACTGCATAGTGAACTGAAGCCAAAGGGCATTCACGTTTGTGGGATTTATCCGAGTTTTATTCGGACGGAACTGTATGAGCGGGCGCTGTTTCGGGGAAAGGAAAAACAGACGGAGCGCGATCGCTATGATTTCGTTTACAAGATGTTTCACAGCCCAATTTTAGAAAAGCCAGAAGCGGTGGCGAAAGATATTCAGAAGGCGATCGAACAGAAGCGCAGCGATGTTTTAGTCGGGACAGCAAACTTTTGGTCAACCGC
>JAAUTJ010000460.1 GCA_012031475.1 Leptolyngbyaceae cyanobacterium SM1_3_5
AATGACCAAATCGCTCGGGCAAGTCGCGCCAGGGAATCCCTGCACGGTAGCGATACAGCACTGCTTCGACAAACAACCGATTATTCTTTGCGGTGACGCCAACACACCCTGGGCGTCCAGGTAATAAATCCTTGATTCGCTCCCACTGGTCATCGCGCAGAGCGTAGCGTCGGGTTGTCATTGAAGTCTGCTTGGATGAGATACTGCTTACCCCAGCTTACCTAATTGATGACACGCCCTAGGGTGCAAAGTTACACAAGATTGCTCCCGATTCCAACTATTTGCCTTGACGCAGACCCCGATTGACTGATCAAGTTCATCCCAATGCCTACGTTGCGCTCCGTTGTAACTAAATTCGATCGACGGCGGCTCAAGCATCTGACCCGCCTCCCGCTTCGATCGCCACGAGAATTAATTCGTTTAGGGGGCGCTACGCGCTCCCTTTCGTGCTGTGCAACTGCCGGAGTCGTGCCCTTGCCTGGTCAATTTGGACACAAGCCAAGCGCAAAGCCTGTTGAAGATGCTGAACGACGCATCCTACTTGAATTCCTGTGACCTGAGGGATTGGTCTTGTCTCGGTAGAACCCGTTTTGTAATGAACTTCCTTCGGCAATTGTTCTGCCTGTGAAGAGTAGCTTTTATTGCTGGTTTCCAACTTTGATCCACAGGGCGATCGACTAGCTATAGATCTATCAGGGGGTGGATCATTCGTATTCGCTGTTAGTCGCGTTTGGCTTTGCTCACAGGCAGCGATCGAACTGGCTTGCATCTGGGCGTCTCGCTGCTGCCATTCGGCGAAGATGGTGGCTCGATCGTCATCGGGTGGTTGATACTGATAAATCCTCACACCGCCGCGTCGCCCATCAGCTGTAACATCCCGCCCCATACAGGTCAGGCGCAGTCCCAGCTTGCCAAGTAGACCCTGAACAATTTCGATCGGCGTCATCTTGGCTGAGATCGTCAAGTTGAGAATCGTTTTGAGGTCGTGGCAGTATTGGATGGCTCGCTGACGAATCTGCTCCACATCGGCGTCGCTGGCTCGCACCTGTCGATCTGGGTCAAGCAAGGTGAGGAGACCCAAGGCTTTGAAGGTTTCCACCTGAGCCGTTAGGAGCCGGACATCTTGGAGCGCAACTTTGCCGTCGCCGCGATCGAGATGCCCCTGCCACTCTTTGAGGTCGCGTAGTCGGACAAGGGCGGGGTCATGTATCAGGTAATAGTGCAGCCGCAGTTGCGCGTACCAGCCTGCATCGTCTTTGAGCTTCAGCTCTGGCGTGACGGGAATAGGATAGCGTCGCTGTAGTTCGTGCTTGTGCTGGGCATAACGTTCTACTGCGGTTTTGGCTCGCTGGTCTTTGAGCGTTTTGTACTCGGTGGCACTGAGATCGGCGGCGATGGCGATCGCTTCCGCTTCAGTTCGCTGGCTGTGTTCCTGAATGGTTTTTACCGTTTGAACGACAGTTTCTACAACAGCTTTGTCGTGTCGCCACGCCAACCACTCGGCAGCGGGAAATTGCAGCACGCCGTTTTGCAAGTCTTCCAGTAGTGCCTGATCGATCGCGTCTTGACCCAACAGTTCGGCAAGCTCAGCGCAGAGTGATTGAATTGTGGGAGGCAGTAGTTGATGGAGGTTGTCGGTGACAGTTGTGACCTGATGGCCTTCCATCACCAGTCCATGGCAAAATTCACTGCGATAGCTCCAGAGGGAGACATTGACGCGGGCGGCCATCTTTGCCCAGGTGCGAAGCGTAACCGGGTCGGTTTGGGCATCAATGTCGAAATCAACTTCCTTGAGCAGCGCAATGTTGTACTTGACGGCCTTCGCGGTGGAGTGGATGACATCTTGGTAGCTGCAACTGCCGTTCCACTTTGCCAGGACCAAAGCGGGCTGCCCAGATGAAGCGGGGCACGGGTTCTCGCACTCGCGCCAGTGCCTGTCGAGATTCGGCATCTGGAGTGACCCCTTGGAAAATGCCAAACACGGCCTTGAAGTGACCACGCACGTCGATCGAAACCCCTGTCCCGATCGTGGGTGTTGCCAGCACAATGTCGTAGGCCGTAATTGCTTGATTTAGCCGCTCGACGATGCCGCAGGCGGGATGGTTGGGATCGGCAACGCTCTCCGAGTCAATTCGTAAGATTCGCTTGTCGGGAAAGCGCGATCGCAAGTAGATTTCGAGGTTTTTGGAACTCCAGCGACCGCTGACTTTTTGTGAATCGAGCGCTATGAAGACTGCACCCTGTGCAATGAATGCTTCCATCCGGGCGATTAGCGGTGCTGGATTTTTGGTGTCGTAGAAAGACACCGCCCAGCCTGTTTCGGGTTTCCACTGGTTGACGACGACCCAAGGTTCGATCGGAGTGTCAACCAGTCCCTTGAGATAGTCGATGCTGACATCGGATAGGTCTGCATCTTGAGCAATGATCAGGCCGCCGCTGCCGATCACTACTTCTACCAGTTCCCGCAGTGCTTCGAGAATTTTGACGCGGTGTTCGTAGCAGGTTGAAGAGTTGAGGGCGTGCCACAAGACCTGCTCGACTTCATCGAGGATAACGATCGCGCCTTTCCAAGCGTGCGGATTGAAGCGGGCTTGAGAGGTTTGGTGAAGCGAGTCGATGCAGAGGCCGTAACCAAATAGCCCCTGTGTATCGGATGCTTTGACTTCCTCAATCCAGTCAATGCCAATGCTGTCGCAAATGGCGCGGCCAAGCTGGATGCGGTGAGTGATGACTAGAACTTTGCGCCCGATCCCGGTGGCCTCTTGGATTAGCGATTGCAGCGCAGTGGTTTTGCCTGTCCCTTTCGCGCTCTTGATGCAGGCTAAGCCCGATTTGGGATAGGGAAGCGAATTGAGATAGGGCGTGTTGAATGTAAGAGTGGGCGTGTAGGTGAACGACCACAGCTTAGAGGCGAGCCAGAATTCTAGCGCGATCGCCTTTTCATAAAGCGCATCGAAGTTTGATGCCCCCTGAGCTACAACGAAGTCGTCCAAACCCTTCTCAGGGCCGGGAAGCGCGATGACTTTAACCATGCAGCCAGCATGCGTGAGCAGCTTGCCGAGCTTAGTGATAGCAATCGCGATGTTTTTAAGAGTTTTCGGCTTCGTCTCGTAGTCGAAACAAATCGAAACCGATCGCTCTTGTGTGGCGAAGTGAGCCAGTTCTGCAATTAGCGATCGCGTCTCTTTGCGATAGCCGTTAAAGATTCCAGGCAGCGCGATCGCTGCATAACCTTGCGTCAGCAAACAGCCTGCCTTCTTCTCGCCCTCGGTCAGAACGATGGGAATTTGGTGCTTCCAGACCCAGTGCCAAAAGCCAAGTGGTCGATCGAAATCAGAAATTGAGATTTGATGACGTTGGGCAACCTGATTCCAGACTGATTGAGGGACATCGAGCAGGACAAGCCGACTGGAACCAGTCCCTAAGCTGGGGCTAAGGTATTTCGCGGATCTGCCTTTTTCGCGATCGAGAACAGGCGTGGCTGCATCCGGCTTAAATCGTCCCCACTCCATGCGCTGCCAGTTGTTCAGCGGGTCGATGCCGCTCACCCACCAGCCGCGCAGGTAGGGGCGGGTCTTTTGCCCAAATCGAGATAAATTCCAGTGCAGGCGTTCGGCGATCGGAAACAGGTGGTCTGCATAGCCGTCGATCGCCGTATCAATCAAAGTTTCAACGTTGAGGGCGATGATGCCAGGATCAACACCGCTGTCGAGCCATTCTTGAGCGTGATCCGCATCGACTTTGCCAAACCTGCCAGCGTGAGACTGTGGCAGAACTGGAAATCCAGCAACCGTTGAGTTGCCCAATCGTCGCGATCGCAAATTGCTTTGTTCATCCGCGAGGCGGTGTGCCGACATAGCCGCTTTGACTGCAAGTCATTCGTTCTACCGCCAAACCGTAGCACCCGCAATTTTTAAGTAGTGAGAGCGGCGATCCGATCAACTTGATCGATCTGATCAGGGAAGTACTAACAGCTAAAACCCGGACTGGGTGAAGGTTTCAAAAATCTTGCGTATCACTGAGTGGAAAGTAGCGTATCAGCGAGTGGAAGCGATCGTATCGTTGGTAGAAACGATCGAGTACTTTTGAGTACTTCAGCAAGTTAGAGTCAAGGCAAAAAGGCTGATTTTCCGGGCACTCTGGTGATCGGAGTGCAGAATGACGCGGCGGTTGCGATCGTATCAGGTTGTGGAAGTTGACGAGTGCTTTAGCCTGATTTCTCGCTATCGGCTTGAGAATTCAGCTCAGAATCGGGTTTGTGTATCAGTCAGTGGAGAATTTCAAGTACCTTTAGCGTATCAGATAGTGGAAATACTTGAGTACTTTTGGGAATTGGCGATCGCAACGCTTGAAAATTCGCGCTCAGCGTCGTTCAAGTGTATCAGTCAGTGGAAAATTTCAAGTACTTTTAACGTATCGAGCAGTGGAAATACTTGAGTACTTTCATTCCAGCAGAAAGCCAAGTTGCAGCAACCTATTGAATTTAAGGTCTAGGGCGTGTCATCAATTAGGTAAGCTGGGGTAAGCAGTATCTCATCCAAGCAGACTTCAATGACAACCCGACGCTACGCTCTGCGCGATGACCAGTGGGAGCGAATCAAGGATTATTACTGGACGCCCAGGGTGTGTTGGCGTCACCGCAAAGAATAATCGGTTGTTTGTCGAAGCAGTGCTGTATCGCTACCGTGCAGGGATTCCCTGGCGCGACTTGCC
>JAAUTJ010000461.1 GCA_012031475.1 Leptolyngbyaceae cyanobacterium SM1_3_5
GCGATCGCGCTGGGCGGAAGCAATGCCGCTGCCGTGCCACTCATTGCCAATTTGCCAACGGGCAATCCAATTACGGATGGTCGCGCTCTGCTGCGCTATGCCTTGCCGATCGACAATCCGGATGTCCGCAAGCTGCAAGGGGCGATCGAAGAAACTTCGGATACGCTGCGGATTAGCCGCAAGAAGATCAGCGCGATTAAAGGTAATTTGACGCAGGCCGATCGAATTGTTTCGGTGCGGGCAAACGATTTGCTCAAGAGTGTCCCGGACGATCGCAAGGCTGAGGGTGAGCAGCTAATTGAGCAGATTAAGAGCGAACTGGCCGAGATGCGGGCGGGCGTGGAAGCGAACGATCGCGAGGCGGTTTGGCAAGAGCGGGGTCACGTTTTGAGCGCGATCGGGCTGTTAGAAGAGTTGATGGTGGATGAATTTCCGTTTGAGGTTCCGGCTGAATACGGCAATTTGCCGCAGCTTGAGGGTCGGGCGACGATCGAGTTTGAGACGGATAAGGGGACGATTACCGCCGTCGTCGATGGCTACAGCGCTCCGGTCACGGCGGGGAATTTTGTCGATTTGGTTCAGCGCGGTTTCTATGACGGGCTGGAGTTTACGCGGGCGGAAGAGTCGTATGTGCTGCAAATTGGCGATCCGCCTGGGAAGGAAGTGGGTTTCATTGATCCGGAGAGCGGGAAGTATCGATCGGTTCCGCTGGAAGTGCTGGTGAAGGGTGACAAAGAGCCGACTTATGGCATCACTCTGGAGGATGCGGGGCGCTATTTGGATCAGCCTGTGCTGCCGTTTTCCGCTTATGGGGCGTTGGCGATGGCGCGTCCGGGGGATGATGTGAATGGTGGGTCTTCGCAGTTTTTCTTCTTTTTGTTTGAGCCGGAGTTGACGCCTGCGGGGGCGAATTTGCTGGATGGGCGGTATGCGATTTTTGGCTATGTGACGGAAGGGAAGGAGGTTTTGGAGAAGCTGAAGGAGGGGGATAAGATTACTGTGGCGCGGGTGGTGGATGGGTTGGATAAGCTGGTGGAACCGCAGGCGGCGTAAAGATTTCTTGCCTTCTGGCCTGCTTTCGATTTTCCGAATCCCTAACCCCTCTTTCTTGCCAACACCCAACACCCAACACCCGACACCCAACACCCTTCAAACCCTTGGCGAGCAAGGACTGCTCGCCCTCGTTCAGCAGTTCAGCCCGATCGCCATCACGGGCGATGATGCGGCTCTGGTGAACGTGGAGGCGGACAAGTCGATCGCCATCACAACCGATGTTCTCGTCGATGGCGTTCACTTTAGCAATCGGACAACTTCGGCGTTTGATGTGGGGTGGCGATCGATCGCCGCCAACCTTTCAGATTTAGCGGCGATGCGGGCAACACCGTTAGGCGTGACGGTCGGGCTAAGTTTGCCGGGGAATCTGGCGATCGATTGGGTGGAGCAGCTTTATCAAGGCATGGCGGCGTGTTTGCAGCCTTACGATGCGCCGATTTTGGGCGGCGATTTGACGCGATCGACGGTCAAAACGGTGGCGATTACGGCGATTGGCCAGGTCGATCGCGATCGCGCCATTTGTCGCAGTACGGCGCAACCGGGAGACGCAATTCTCGTGACGGGCGTTCACGGTGCATCGCGGGCGGGATTGGAACTGCTGCTGCACTCCGATCCCGCAGAGCTTGAACCGGAAGTGCGATCGCGCCTCATCCAAGCGCACCAGCGTCCAGTTCCCCGATTAGATGTGTTGCCCTTGCTGCCGATCGATCGAGTGGCTGGAATGGACAGCAGCGACGGTCTGGCGGATGCCGTGCTGCAAATTTGCCGATCGAGCGGTGTCGGGGCAGAAGTTTGGCGCGATCGCATTCCTCTCGCTGCTTGGCCGAATCGCGCTCAGGCGATCGAGTGGGCGCTGTATGGCGGCGAGGATTTTGAATTGGTTTTGTGTCTGGCGATCGAGCAGGCTGAGTCGGTTTGCGATCAGCTACCGGAAGCGGCGATCGTGGGGCGAATTACGGTCGATCGCGAAGTGGTTTTAATCAGCGAAAATGCGCGGGAAGTGCTGAGTTTCGATCGCGGCTTTCAGCATTTTTCCTCATATTAATTCGGAGAGTTCGAGCCAGCGATCGGTTGCGGTGTCGATCGATTCATTCAGTTCAGCCAGTCGCTCTGAGAGCTTTTGCACCTGAGAAAAGCCGCTCGGTGCATTGTTGTAAAGCGTTTTTTCAATTTCTTCTTTTTCCGCTTCCATTTCCTGAATTTGAATTTCAAGCTGCTCAAATTCGCGCTTTTCTTTGTAGGAAACTTTGCGAGATTTCGCAGGAGCAGTTGCAACAGGTTCAGTCGCTGCCTTTGTTTCGGCAATGTTTTTTTTCTCAGACCTTTCTTCGGGTTTAGATTCTCTACTTTGATGTTCCAAATAAACGGAATAGTTGCCGGGATACTGACGAATTTGCCCGCCTTCTTCAAACGCGAAAATCGTTTCGACTGTGCGATCGAGAAAATATCGATCGTGCGAAACCACAATCACGCAGCCGTTAAAATCTTCGAGATATTCTTCCAGAACGGACAAAGTTTGCACGTCTAGATCGTTCGTCGGTTCATCCAAAATCAAAACGTTCGGCGCACTCATCAAGACGCGCAGCAGAAACAATCGCCGTCTTTCACCGCCGGAAAGCTTGTTAATCGGCGCATACTGCTGACTGCCGGGAAACAAAAATCGCTCCAGCATTTGCGAAGCGGTGATAATCGATCCGTCTGCGGTTTTTACCAGTTCCGCTACGTCTTTGAGATAGTCAATCACGCGCTGATTGGGATTGAGATCTAAATCTTCGGAGTGCTGATCGAAATAGCCGATATGAATTGTCGTGCCCAGTTCGATCGATCCCGCATCCGGTACAATTTTTCCCGTAATCATATTCATCAAAGTTGATTTACCCGCACCGTTGCCGCCGATAATTCCAACCCGATCTTCTGGGTTAAATTCGTAGGTGAAATCTTTAATTAAAGTGCGGTTGCCAAATCCTTTTGTAATGTGCCTCAGTTCAATTACTTTCTTGCCGATCCGTCGTCCGGCTGTGCTGATTTCGACTTTGCCCTGCGACTGCTTAAACTCCTGATTTTGCATATCGTGGACGCGATCGATTCGCGCTTTCTGCTTGGTACTTCTCGCTTTTGGTCCACGTCTGAGCCACTCCAGTTCGCGTCGCAAAACGCCTGCATGTTTGCGCTGAGAACTGACGGCAGATTCTTCTGATTCAGCTTTCTTTTCCAGGTAATAAGAATAGTTGCCGCTGTAGGTGTAGAGGTCGCCGCGATCGATTTCCAGAATCCGATTCGTAACCCGATCGAGGAAGTAGCGATCGTGCGTGATTAACAGCAACGCCCCGCGAAAACGATTCAGATAGCTTTGCAGCCATTCGACCGAAAGCGCATCTAGATGGTTCGTCGGTTCGTCCATCAGCAACACATCTGGGTCGGATAGTAGCGCAGTTGCAAGGGCAATTCGTTTGCGATATCCGCCGGACAAATCACCGACGCGAGCGTTAAAATCATCGATTCCAAGCTTCGTTAAAACAATCTTGGCGTTGGTTTCCAGTTCCCATGCGCCGATCGATTCAATGCGCTGCGAAAGTTGCGAAAGTCGAGCCAGCGATCGATCGTCATTTCCCCCGTGCGCCAGCTTATCCGAGAGTTCTTCATACTCGCGAATCAAGGCCATTTGTTCGCCGCTGTCGGCAAAAACCTGTTCCAAAACTGTGCGATTTTCATCAACTTCGGGTTGCTGCGGCAGGTAAACAATTTTGGTGTTGGGATTAACAAAAACCTGCCCGCTGTCGATCGACTCCAACCCCGCAATCATTTTCAGCAGCGTGGATTTTCCCGATCCGTTTGTGCCAATTAGCCCAACTTTATCGTTTTCATTCAGGCTGAAATCGGCATCACGGAGAATTTCCTTGATGCCAAAGTCTTTTTTAACAGATTGCAGGGTAAAAATACTCATCAAATTCGCGCTAGCTTTGCTCACCGAAGGTACCGCTTCTCCTCGATCTTAAAGGATGCGATCGCAAACTGAAGTGCGATCGCACCGAAGTTGCAGCGATCGCACAGGTTCTATTCTGTTTTGCCTTGACGATATCTTACGGTTCGACCAGTGCCGTTTTGAAGAAATTAACCCAAGTGCTTCCGCTATTCAACTTATCTTCGCCTCACGAACGATGGCTAGATCCAGCCCGGTCTAGGACAAACTAGCACTCAAACGCGATCGCACCGTCAAAATTCACAGGTGAAATAAATGGGGGCAGAGGGACTTGAACCCTCACGACTTTCTCAGTCAACGGATTTTCATTCTCTTGCCGCTTTCGCGACTGCCCGCAGGCTTTGAGAATCGGACTCTCCCTTTACCCACGCCAAAGCGCTAGGGTAGCTCCCGTCGAGTCTCTGCACCTTCCGATCGAACGATTCCTAACGGACAGCGCTTCGCGATCGGCTTGGCTCAGGATTGCCTTGTCTAACGATTTAGGTTTCCCTGAATTTGAGAGCTTACACTTACGCAATTTCTCGCACAAGGCTCAGTTGTCTAAGTCCGCAGCGTCTACCATTCCGCCATGCCCCCGCATGAACTGAACTTAATCCAACACCAGTCTATAGCAATATCGATCGATCCCATACCCGCCCCCGACACCCAACTCCAAAGCATCAAGTTTTCTAAAGG
>JAAUTJ010000015.1 GCA_012031475.1 Leptolyngbyaceae cyanobacterium SM1_3_5
TGATCTGGCTGACGGTGCGCTATGGCCTGCCCGGAGCGACGATCGCCACGCTGCTGCTGAATTTGGGTGCAGGCTACATTGAAGCGTTTTCAGAGCAGCCCGCCTGATCTGGGCTTTGATCTGGCACGAGTACAGTTTTATATGCTGTCTTTGTCGCAAACGGCGCTGCTGCTGGGTTCCACCGTAACCCGTCGCTTTCAGGCATTTCAGCGAATGCAGCAGCAGGCACAGCGCGCCGAATTGCTGAGCCAGATCGGGCGATCGCTCAACTCGCAACTTCATCCCGACTCGGTGCTGACTGAAATTGTTCGCCTCACTGGGGAAGGCTTGCGGGTCGATCGCGTCGTGATTTGGAATATCGGCGCAGAACAGGTGCAGGTGATTCACGAATGGCGATCGAGCCTGTGCGTTCCCGAAATGCTGGGCGTTTCTCTGCCGCTGGCCGATTGGTTTCGGATTGCGAATCCTGATGCTGAAACTTGGCAGCACAGCACGTTGCAAATTGCCGACTTGCAGTCCCACGCTTTGGCCGATTCGGATGTTGGACTGGTGCGGCGATCGCAGATTCGATCGCTGTTGCGCGTCCCGCTGTTTGTTCGTAGTGAATTTTTCGGCCATCTTTCTTTGCACACCGTGATCGAGCCGCGCCCTTTTACCCGCGAAGAAATTGAATTTGTCGAGCAAATTGCGGAGCAGGCGGCGATCGCGCTGCACAATGCCCGCAGCTACGAATCTCTGGAACGCCTCGTGCAAGAGCGGACTCAGGCTCTAGCCGAACAGCAGCAACTCGCGGAAGCCGCCAATCAAGCCAAAAGCGAATTTCTGGCGAACATGAGCCATGAACTGAGAACGCCGCTGACCAGCATTTTGGGCTTTTCAACCGTTTTGGTGCAGCAGCTATTTGGCCCGCTTAATCCCAAGCAGCAGCAGTACATTGAAACCATTTTGTCTTCGGGTGAGCATCTGCTGGATTTGATTAACGATGTGCTTGACCTGTCCCGCATTGAAGCAGGCCGCGAAGAGCTAAACCTGGAAATTATTTCGGTTGCTGACCTGTGCGAATCTTGTATCATGCTGCTGCAAGAACGCGCCCGCAATCGCGGCCTTGAGTTGGCTTTGCAGATTGCGCCAGAAATGACGACCTGCGTGGGCGATCGCCGCCGCCTGCGCCAAATTCTCGTCAATTTGCTCTCCAACGCGATCAAATTCACCGACACGGGATCGATCGGATTGAACGTGACGCGATCGAATCGTGAAATACAATTCGCCGTCATCGACACCGGAAGCGGCATTTCCGCAGCCGATCAAGCCCGTTTGTTTCAGCCGTTTCAGCAAATTGGCAACACAACTCAGCAGGGCAGCGGGCTTGGCCTCGCCCTGTCGCGGCGACTCGCACAGATTCACGGCGGCGACATTACACTAGAGTCTGCGATCGGTCAGGGAAGCTGCTTCACGCTGCATCTGCCAGACTTGCCGCTTTCTCAGTAGCGCGTCTCAACGGCAAACCCCGCAACGGCAAACCCCGCTGCAAAGAGCGGGGCTGAAGAAAATGCGATCGCCTCGAAAAGCTAGCTGTCTTCTTCCCAAGATTCAACCGCCAGCAAATCGCTAACCGGATCTTGCATGGAGAATTCAAATTCAATCAGTTCGCTTTTCCAGTACGCCCATTCATCTCCATAGAGCAAAGCAATTTTCCAAATGCTGTCTGTGGGCTTGATCATCTTGGAATCGACAAGCGATCGCACCTGACGCTGGAGCTTCACCATTGGGTGAACAACCTGCTGGTTCATAACACCTCTAGCCATAATGAATTGTTGAAATCCTAAGAAAATTCAGTGAGAAAAGCTTGCACTGCACTGTCTATGGAGCTTTACCAGTGCTGTCACCTCTTCCGAGTATTCATACTAGCACAGGTTTTTCCGTGTTCTTGCTGTAGTCAAGATTGAGTGATTCAGGTTTTCTATCATTTGCAATGCCACAAATGAGTAAATCTTACTAAAGCGCGATCGATGTTCTATGAAGCTCCGATTTAGTTTAGCGTAGCAATACCGAATTGATGTGTTCCAGTCCGGAAATCCGCGCCATTGGCAAATGACCACTTGCAATCGGCAAAATTGTCCCTATAATAATAGTTTTGGGTCAGTTTTTCGCAAGAGGAAGCAAGATGTCTCGATATCGAGGGCCGCGCCTCCGGGTGGTGCGCCGCTTAGGAGAGCTACCAGGGCTGTCGCGCAAAAGTCCCAGACGTGCCTATCCGCCCGGACAGCACGGGCAAGCTCGCAAGAAGCGATCGGAATATGCCGTTCGCCTGGAAGAAAAGCAAAAGCTGCGCTTCAACTACGGGCTGTCAGAGCGGCAGCTCCTTCGCTATGTTCGCAAGGCGCGCCGCGCCGCAGGTTCCACAGGCCAAGTGCTGCTGCAAATGCTGGAAATGCGCCTGGACAACACCGTCTTTCGCATGGGCATGGCTCCCACAATTCCCGGTGCCCGTCAACTGGTGAATCACGGTCACGTCATGGTCAACGGTCGCGTGGTGGACATTGCCAGCTATCAGTGCAGACCTGGAGAGGTGATCAGCATTCGCAACAACGATCGATCGCGCAAGCTGCTAGAGCAAAACCTTCAGTTTCCCGGTTTGGCTCACCTGCCGAGCCATCTGGAGTTTGACAAAAACAAAATGGAAGGCAAGGTCAACAGCGTGATTGAACGCGAATGGGTCGCCCTTCAGGTCAATGAACTGCTCGTCGTAGAATACTATTCACGTCAAGCTTAACTTTGCGTTAGGCGTCACTTTGCATCCGATTCGATTTTGCGCGGCTGCGATCGATTCGGTTTGCCACAACCAAGATTTGCAAAGCAAGCTTCCTGAAATCCGTCAGTTCAGGAAGCTTGCTTTGTTTGGGAAGATCAGGGCATCGACTCGGAGGCCAATTCACTCAAGCCGATCGATTGCAGCATGGTCTCCCAATTTTGGCGAGCCGAACTGCTTTGAGGAGTTGCTTGAAGCTGAGTCGCTGCGCTATCAAGTGCGTCATACCAAATGTTTTCAGTTGTGTAGAAATTAGAGCGATCGATCGGGCGAACTGCGGCGATTTGCTGCTGAAGATCGGGACGTTCTAGCCGCCGAATTGCGCCATTGACAAACACAAATCGCTCTTGATTTTCAGCATCACACTGAACTAATAGATACCATTCGTAAGTTTGATTGGCATCCAGCGCGATCGATTCAGGTAGCTGCAAGTTGAGCATTCCAGAAGTCGTATCGGAACCGGAAATTGTCTGAGAATAAACGAGATTATCCTGGCTATCTTTCAGCACAAATTCAATCGACTGGCGATCGGTCAAGCTGTAAGGCAAATAAAACCAAAAGCTCGGTGACTGTGCCAAGGTAAAGCCCGTGCTGCTATCAGGAACCAGAGCCGTTAGTGGGGTCGATCGACAATCAAACAAGAGCCGCGACTGCCGCCGCCCTGTCTGCGGCGCGGTCTGCCGACATCCGAAAATTCCAGTCCCGAAGCTTGAGCAACGGTGATGGGGAGCGGAGCGGGGGTGGAAGAGTGGGCGGGCGATGGGAGTAGGAGCGCGATCGCACTTGAGCTAAGCAAAATCCAGGTGGAAAGTTTTGAGTCAATCATCAGGAAAGTTCAATAACGTTTGAGTTGCGAGGATTGAGAGAAGATGTAGATCGTGACTGCGCTGCTTGCTGCGACCAGCGCGATCGCAGCGGGGACGATCGGGAGCCAAACACCTTGCAGCAGGCAGACATAGCTGATGCCGCCTAAAGTGGCGATCGCGCCCGTTCCCGCAAGGCCAAATCGGAGGGGCGATCGCGCAAAGAGGGCAAGTCCGCCGCCAATTCCCGCCCAGCCCCACACCCACAGGACAACTCCCCAAGCGGGCAGGCTGACCAAAAGGGGACGGCGATCGAGAACCGTGCTTAAAATTTGGCTGGTCATTTGCGCTTGGACAACGATGCCGGGAAGTTTTTGCAGCGGGTCGGCCTGACTGTAGGGCGTGAGGAAATAGTCTTTGAAACTGGGGGCGACCGTGCCGATCACAACGATGCGATCGCGCACCAGATCGGCAAGCTGGGCATCCAGTGAACCGCTCAAAATTTCGCCTAATGGAACCTGAGCAGCGGGCGGATGCGCGGCTCGATAGTTCAGCATCACCTGATAGCCCAGCGCGTCTAGCTGATGGTAGCCGCCGCTGTCCGATCGCAATGGTGGAAACCGGGTTTCGCCAATTTGCACGGTTCCATTTTCGTCACGCTTGGTCTGAATGCCTTGATCTGTCAGATAAAGCTGCGCCAGCCGAAAGCTAAACGAGATGTCGGTGACGCAAAACGAATCGGGAGCCGCCGCCATGCCCAAGATTTGCCGCCGCACCACGCCATCGGGATCGATCGGCATGTCGCTGAAGCTGAGGCGATCGCTCGCAATTCCCTCCAGCGGCTTGGTTCCCTCCTCCGCGCCCACTTCGCAAACCGCAACAAATTGGGGAGTTTGCTGAAGCTGCGCCCTGAGGCCAGAAGCCGGATCAATGGGAAAATCGCGGTAGAGATCCAGCCCAATGACGCGGGGTTGGTGCGGTTGCAGTTTCGAGAGCAGTTGCGAGAGGGCGCGATCGGAAAGTGAAGCCCCGCGTCGCTCCTGAGCATTTTGCCGCTGCACATCTTCCTCGGTAATCGTCACGATCAGCAGCCGCGAATCCGCTGGTTCGGCAGGTCGCAGCCGCATGAAAGCATCGAACGATCGCAACTCCAGCGCTTGCAAACCGCCCAGACTGCGAAGGGCGATCGTGCCGACCGTGACCAGCAGACTTGCCAGCAAGATTGGCAGGCGGAGGGGACGCCATCGAACCGGGGCAGCTTGTGACTGCCACTCGATCGGCATTTCAGCCGGATTTTGACAAATCAGCGGGAGCCAGGTCGCGCAGGGATAGTCGCCCTCCAGCTTTTCCAGCTTTTCACGGGCTTCGCGGACGGCAGCATACAGGCTGTGGCCGCTGGCAAATCGCGTCAGAAATTCGCGAAAAAACGTCTGAGCAACGGCATCGGGCACGAGTTCCCGCATCACAATGACCTGCGGAATCTGCAAATCTGCCAATGCCTGCGCCAATCCCAGCCCATCGCACGAATTGAAAACGGCCAGCTTCAGTCCGTGCCGAATCGCTCGCTTCAAGGCATTTCTAAGCTGATCGATCGTCAAACTTTCGTGTGAATTGATGAACAGCCGTCCCGTGTCTTCCTCCGTTTGGCTGTGTCCGGCGAAAAACAAAATATCCCAGCCGCGCTGATCCCACAGATGTTCATGCAGTTCTTGCCAGTCGGGTTCGGTCAAAATCACGGATGCGGCATTCGGTAACGCTTCGATCGCCGCTCGATCGCGCTGCACATTGATTCGATCGCTGTTTCCCAACACAGCCAAAATTCGCAGTTTTTTGGCAGAGTGCGATCGAATGGGAACCCGTTCATACTCAGCGACGCTCAGCGCAACCTCGGCATTCGGAAAGTCTTCAAAAAAGTTCCACAGATGCCAGGGTAGCCGCCGCAATATCGGATCGTTGGTTTCAATAATGACGCGAATTGCATCAGTTGGATCGAACAAGCGGCTGAGTTTTCGATCGATCGGATGGAACTGTTCCGCATTCAGCCATAGGTTCAATCGATGCTTTAGCTGCTGTGCTAAATCACTAAACTCAACTTCCGAGAAATGCGTGATGCCGATCGATGAAATGGTGATCGATCGCGTTCCTCTCTCTCGATAAAACTCGCGATAAAGCAATTGCCAGCGGCGATATAGCTGCTCCAATTCGGGTGCGGGCGGCAGACTGGCGACGTACTGCATCGGGTACTGTCTATCCTGCTGATTGGAAACTTGAGCGATCACGTTTGCACAGCCGCTCTGTAAACCTCCAACTCCCAAATTTATGACGACTAAATGAGTCATGTCCAGTCCAACAACTAGAGAACAAAGCTTTCGGTAATGCTGACGTGATCGAGCCTCACCTGAATATCAAAGCTGTCGCCCGCCTCGCCGCGAAAATGCTTAAGTTGAATATAGTTATCTTGTTCTCTAGAGCAAACTTCTTGAAGTCGATCGCCTGTTTCACTCATCATCAACAGCTTCAGATTCGGCGGCAAATGAGCATGTCCAGGAGCCGGATAGGTCTGCACCAGCACATTCATGCTCGTATCCAAATTTAGCGTAATTGCCAGCGACAGCACGATCGATCGATCGCCCAAATCGATGCCAAATCAATCAGTTTTGCTTGCCGCACCGAGATTTCATGACGTTCTTCACCCCGCACCGCGATCGCCTGTAGCTGATTCATTTCCAGCGCAGATTCGAGCGACTGCCATCCTGTTTCAAATGCACCTTCTAGCCAATTTCGCAGGTTGATAAACGATCGATTCATCGGCAAATTCTGTTGAGCAAACTGGGATAAAAAATCAGGAAGCTGATCGATTGATCGCAACTGCGACAGCGGCAAATCGATCGCAGGATTTGGGATAAAACCTAGCAAAGTTGCGGACTTGAGCGATCGATCCATCTGCACGGCAACGTAGGCAATTCGATCGCCCCAGGCATCTGGAGATATCTGCAACACCTCGGCATTTGGCAGCACAACACAGCACTCTAATTTACCTTGCGGCAGACAAACATCCGCGACATCAATTAGTTTTGACATCCAGGGATCGCGCCAGTCGCCTTGAGCAAAATCAGCGCCAATTCCCAAACAGCGCAAATAGAATTCAACGGCATAAACAGCAAGGGCTTTGAGATACGATCGCTGAGTTGGCTGTGATTGGTCTTGGGCGATCGCATGAGCTTCAAACGCAAGCGGAACGGCGAAGTAAAGCGGCTTTAAGGTTTGATTCATCATAGGTTGGGTGATGCGTTGAACTGCGGGAGATGAATAAATTTAGCTAAGCTTCCAGATATTTTTTGAAATAGGGAATTAAATCTCTGAGTTGGCGGTTGAAGAAGCTGCACAGCGTTTGAGCAGAAACTTCTAACTCTGCGGCAATTTGCGGCCAGGATTTTCCCTCGATGAATTTAGCGATCGCCAGCATTTGAAACGTTACGTCCGGTCGGTCTCGAAGCCGCTGCTTTTGCAACAGGCCTTCTGGGTCTTGCCGTAAAAACTGCTGGAGTTGCGGAGCGTCTTCGGTCGAGTTGGGAATGGCGATCGGCAAATTTTCGAGTGAAGGAAGCCGGACAGGAGCCATTTTGTTTCCCTTGGGCAGTTGCGTTATTCCCTGCCGCTGGTAATCCTGCACAACCGCAACAAACTGATAGTTTAATCGAAAGTTTACCCACGCCATCACCGGATACTCCGAGTTGTACTTGTCGATTTTTTGACAAATTTCAATCAGCGTTTTTTGCAGCGCTTCGTTATATAAATCCTCGTAGAGGTCAGGAGGCCATAAAGCCTGTTGTGGATGTCCGAGTCGGCCTGAGTTGAAAATTTCCTGCACGATTTGATTGAGTAACTTTTGCCTTTGCAGGCTGCGCGGCGGATGGGCGCGAGCTTCTTCCACATGCTGCCGAAGCTGTTCGGCAAAGCTCGATCGATCTTCTAGTTCCATCTCTGCTCTCCAAATTGCATCACTCCCAACTGTCCTAGACGGCATGAAGCACAGGAATGATGCTCGTTCCACAGAGCAGATCTGAAGGTCATTGCTGCAACTTTATTTTCGATCGAGCCGTCCGGCCTGGTAAAGCGGTGCGTAAAGTGATTTGCATGATTCGTTTCTCCTTGCTTTCTGTTCCGACTCAGCAGGGAGCAATCAATGCATTTCGTTACAAAACTTAACACCAACACAAGAATAGAGTATTTTCACGGAATCTCATCGATTTTTACCCGATTTGTTGTAAAGTTTTGTAAAGAAGTTCGCGGGTTGGGTTCTTCTAAGCCTGAATCATAGATAAAGGTCGTTAATCTGGTGCGTCGATCGATTTGTAACCACTCAAATAGCTTGAGGATTTTGGCCGATGCAGTTCGCGTTCACCTATGCCCCCGGAACAACGCTACAGCAGATGATTAGCTTTGAAACGGCTGGTCGCATCTGGGCGAGTCATTTAAACGACAAAGTGACGGTCAATATTCACGTTAATCTCACGGATACTTTGCCGCCCGCTTCGGTTGGCGGGGCACTCCTAGGAGTGCAGGCCGATCAGGAATACGAGGACTGGCGGAGCAGCCTTGCCGCCGATCGCACCTCCGCAGATGACCAGCTAATTCACCAAAATCAGCCTGCTACCAACGAAAAATTCACCGCTTTACTCAACGGAACCACTCAAAGCGGCGAAACGCTCAACATCAGCCGCGCCAATGCCAAAGCGATCGGACTGCGAAACGGACAGGACGCCACGCTGGACGGCTACATTTTGATGACCAATCAGCTATCAAGCTTGGGGCTAGAGTGGGACTACACCCTCAGCGACACTGCTCCTGGCAACAGCGTCGATTTTCACAGCGTTGCCTGCACGAAATTGGTCATGTCCTCGGCTTCTACAGCGGCATTGATGCGGCGGGCTGGCAGGTCGATAGCGTTGGAGACGACGATGACGATGACGGCGGTGACGATGACGATGACGATGACGATGATGGGGTTGATCCGAGAGGCGCACTGCAAAACGCCACCGGACTCGATATGCTGCGCTTTTCGGCTGAAACTGTAGAAAAAGGCCAGATCGACCTGTCAGAAGGCGGAAATCCCTATTTTTCGATCGATGGCGGACAAACCAGCCTTGCCCTGTTTGCGACAGGCGTGAACGGAGATGGCGATCAGGCAAGCCACTGGAAGTCGCAAGGCGGTTCGAGCGGCCTGATGGAGCCGGATATCGAACTGGCTGAACAGCGGATGATTTCGAGTTTCGATCGCCGCGCCTTGGATGCGATCGGCTGGGATTTGGGTGCAGGCCAGTACGACCTCGACGCCTTGCAGCAGCAGGCAAAGCAGGCATTGGCCGATCGCCTCGGTCAATCGATCGAATGGCTGGAAGCGAACCCGGAAACAGCCGCCGCGCAACTGTCGCAAGACCGCACTGCCGATGTCGAAGAGATGATCACCCAAGCCAAATCTACGACTGGCGGCGCAGTCGGCGTGGTCGCAGTACAGGCTACTGGCAGGAAGTTGATTTAGCTGGATTGACACAGTATCTGCGGCAGCGGCTCAGACCGAGCCAATTCCAGTTCAGGCGATCGACTCGATCGAAACAGGCTGGGAATCTGCTTCGGGCTTTTCCGATTTTGATAGCTTGCTCGGTGGCGGGTCGCAAGCCGTTTCCAGCGCTGAGGCGGTGCAAAACCCGCTGTCTGTCTTCCAGTCCGACAGTTTCAACAGCACCCCGATCGATCGCCTGAGCGACCTTTCTTTCGTTGGCGCGATCGATTCGATCGGCGCTACTGCAAGCTCCACGCTGGATTCGTGGCAAGATTACGCGATCGGGTCAGAATTTCTTCAGATTGCGTTTTGATTTGCCAACGCTTTTCGTCAACACGCGAATGTGCGCTTATGTCTTTGTTTTCGATGCGGAATTTAGCCTTAGCTCTCAACATTTTTCTGATGCAGAGCGGCTCGGCTGTGGCACAAATCGTTGAAGATGGCAGCTTACCAGAATCGACGCGCATCACCGATCGCGGCCAAACGATCGAAATCACGGGAGGAACGCGCAGAGGCGACAATTTGTTTCACAGCTTCGATCGCTTCTCGGTTCCAGAAGGGCAAGCGGCTTTTTTTAATAACGATCTGGCGATCGAAAATATTTTTGGTCGGGTTACGGGGAGTGAGCGATCGCGAATTGACGGACTGATTCAAGCCAACGGCAGCGCCAATTTATTTTTGCTCAACCCCAACGGCATCATTTTTGGCGAAAATGCCCGACTCGACATCGGCGGCTCATTTGTCGGCAGCAGCGCGACCAGCCTCCGATTTGCCGACGGCACGGAATTTAGCGCCGTCAATCCGCAAGCGTCGCCCTTGCTGACGGTCAGCGTTCCGATCGGCTTGCAGTTTGGTCGATCGAATCCCGGACAAATTCGAGTGCAGGGCACGGGAAACGGCCTGTTCCTCAATTCGCCCGACGATCCTTCGGTGAATCGGCGCGATCGCCCCGTTGGACTTGAGGTGAATTCTGGCGAAACGCTGGCACTGGTTGGCGGCGGGCTTTCCCTGCAAGGCGGCAATTTGACGGCAGCAGGCGGACGAATCGAACTGGGCAGCGTCGATCGCGGACAGGTGGCGCTGACCCCGACCGCTTCCGGCTGGCGGCTGGGCTATGACGGGATCGATCGGTTTGGGGATATCCGCCTGTCGCAAGCGGCTTCACTGGAAGTCAGCGGCGATCGGGCAGGCGAAAATTCAGGTGCAGGGACGATCGATCGAGATCACCGAATCTTCAGCACTGCTGGCTGATACGCTGGGCGGCGGGACGGGCGGATCGCTCAGCCTGCAAGCGACCGATCGAATTCGCATCAGCGGATTTTCGGCTGATCCCACCTTTGTTAGCCGCCTGTCTACGGATGTTGCACCAAACGCAACCGGACGCGGCGGAGATTTGTCGATCGCCACTCGACAGCTACAGATCACGGACGGAGCGCAAATCTCCAGCGGCACGTTTGGCAGCGGCAACGCCGGATCGCTGCGGGTCGATGCAGCAGATTTGTGGATTCGTGGCGGCTCGATCGCAGGGGCAAGCGGTCTGTTTACCCCAGTCGAGACGGCGGCCAGCGGCAATGGTGGCCGTTTATCGGTACAGGTCGATCGCTTGCGGATGACTGATGGAGCGCAGATCGCCGCCAGCACGTTTGGCGAAGGAAATGCTGGGGCGTTGAATATTACGGCGAATCAGATTGATCTAGAAGGCGGCAGCGGCATATTTGCCAATGTCGAATTCGGCGCGATCGGCAATGGCGATCGCTTAACGGTCACTGCCGATCGCCTACAAATCACGGGCGGTTCTCAGATTGCAACACTGACTGCCGGATCAGGCAATGCAGGCGATCTCACCGTCCGGGCTAGCAGTCTGGAACTGGACGGCGCAACCAATCAATTTTCCAGCGGCCTGCTAACCTCGGTAGAGCCGGAAGCATCGGGTCGAGGCGGAAGCCTAACGGTGGTTGCCGATCGCCTGCAACTCACAGACGGAGCGCAAATTGCCACTACGACTTTTGGAGAGGGCAGGGCAGGAAATTTGATTGTTCGGGCGGGCGCGATCGACATCAGCGGCGGCACGACAATGCTCCCAGTTCGCTGGTCACAGGTTCGTTTGCGGGCGACGGTGACGGCGGCGATCTCACCATCACGACCGATCGACTGCGCGTCCTCAATGGCGGACAGATTGCCAGCGCCACAGCCGGATCAGGCGATGCCGGAAATTTAACGATCGCCGCCGACTCGATCGAACTGGCGGGCAGCAACAATTTTGGCAGCAGCGGCTTATTTGCCAGTGCGTTTGGCGGCACGGGAGCGGGTGGAAATTTGGACGTGACTAGCGATCGATTCACGGTTGCAGATGGCGCGATCGTCAGCATCAGCAATTTTTCCAGCAGCAATCCCGCCATTCCAGCGGGACAAGGATCAGTCGGGAATTTGACCATCCGCGCCGACCAACTGCTGCTCGATCGCGGCATTCTGACGGCAGATTCGGCGGCGGGCGATCGCGGCAACATTGTGATTCGATCGAGCAATCTATTCCTAAGCCGCGAAAGCGCCATTACCACGAACGCCCAAGGCAGCGCCAGAGGCGGCAACATCAACCTGGAAACTGATCTGCTCTCTGCGATCGAAAACAGCGACATCACGGCCAACGCCGTCTCCAACTTTGGCGGACAGGTGACGATTCGCGCTGAAGCCGTTTTGGGAACCGAGGTGCGATCGCAGCTAACGAATCAAAGCGACATCACGGCCTCGTCAGAACTGGGAGCCAACTTCAGCGGCACGGTTGAACTGGATGCGTCGATCGCAGATCCGAGTCAGGGCTTGGTCGAACTGCCCGACAGCCCGATCGATGTGGCGAATCAGATCGCCGCCGTTTGTGCCGAAAGCGAAGGCAACGAGTTTGTGATCAGCGGACGCGGTGGCCTGCCGGAAGCCCCGATCGAACTGCTGCGCGGCGGCACGGTTTGGGAAGATTTGCGGGCACTCAGCTTGGCGACTGAAGCGCAAGGTGACGCGATCGCCGCCCCCACTTCCACCCCGCCACTCGTCGAAGCGCAGGGCTGGCGGATTGATGAAACAGGCCAAATCGTCCTCGTCGCGGGCGTTTCACCTGAGACGATCAACTGTGCCGCAAATCGGCCTGTCCCTGCCTCATGATGGCTCGATCGCGCCGCCTGCTCTTGATCCTGCTGGCACTGCTCACCTTTGCCCTGGTCGCGCTGCCGATCGATCGCCCCGTCACCGCGACCGCGCCGCCGATCGTACAGGCCGAGTCGTCGCTGGAACAGGGCGACAGCTTATGCCGCCGGACGGTACGCCGACGCGATCGCCGTTTGGCAGCGATCGATCACTCAGGCCGATTCCCCAGAGCAGGCGTTGCGCTTCAGCTATTTGGCCTTGGCCTATCAGAAGTTGGGCGACTGGCCGCAGTCCGATCGAGCGATCGCCCAAAGTTTCGATCGGCTAACGGACAACAGCCCGCCGCAGATTTTGGCGCAGATTTTTAATACGCAAGGCCAAATCAAGCTGGCGATCGGACAGCCGGAAGCCGCGCTGGAAAGCTGGCAGCAGGCCGAACAGCACTACCGCGAAGCAGACGATGCGATCGGCACACTCGGCAGTCAAATCAATCAGGCGCAGGCGTTGCAAACTCTGGGGCTGTATCGCCGCGCTCAAGGTTTGCTGGAGCAAATCAACGCCAGCTTGCAAGATCAGCCCAATTCGGACGTGAAAGCCTTGGGGCTGCGGAGTTTAGGCACCGTCTTGCAAGTGACCGGAAATTTAACCGACTCTGAGCAGGTGTTGCGGCAAAGTTTGGCGATCGCCCAGCAGCTTAACCTGCGGCAGCAAATCAGCGAAATCCAATTCAGCCTCGCAAACACGCTGCGAATTGCCCAAAACTCAGAAGCGCCCAGAGGAGGCGAAGCCATCGCGCTCTATCAGCAGGCCGCAGCGTCCGCTCTGACTGAATTCACCCGGCTGCAAGCCCAACTGAATTTGCTCAGTTTGCAAGTCGAAACTCGCCAGATTGAGGAAGCCCGATCGATCGCCGCCCAGCTTCAGCCCGCGATCGATCGGCTCGCTCCCAGCCGCGATGCCGTCTACCTTCAGGTCAACTTTGCCACCCAGTTAACCAAGCTGCAAGCCAATTCCGCCGCGCCGCTGCTGGCAACCGCAATTCGGCAGGCGCAAAGCTTGGGCGATCGCAGAGCCGAATCTTACGCCACCGGACAGCTAGGCCACCTTTACGAGCAAACGCAGCAGTGGGACGCAGCGCGATCGCTCACCCAGCAAGCCTTACTCCTCGCTCAAGCGGTCAACGCGAACGATGTCGCTTATCGCTGGCAGTGGCAGCTAGGGCGAATTTTGCGGCAGAGCGATTCAACTGCCGCCAAAGTCCTTTACACCGAAGCCTTGCAAACGCTCGAATCGATTCGCCGCGATTTGCTTGCCACACAGCCGGAATTTCAGGTGTCTTTCCGGCAGGATGTCGAGCCGCTGTATCGCGAACTGGTCGAGCTTTTGGTGCAGGATGATCCCAGTTCGGATGATTTACAGCAGGCGCGGCAGGCGATCGAAGCGCTGCGAATTGCCGAACTGGAAAACTTTTTCCGCTCTGCCTGTTTGGATGCGACCGCGCAGATTGATTCGATCGACGATCGCGCCGCCGTCTTCTATCCGATTTTGCTGCGCGATCGATTGCTGGTAATCGTCTCGCTGCCAAATCAGCCGTTGCGCTATCACACCGCTGCCGTTTCGCTGGCTGAAGTGGAATCCACCGTTGCCGCCTTTCGCCGCAGCTTGATTTTGCCCTACACCTCCGATCGCGACATTCAATCGATTGCCCGTCAGCTTTACGGCTGGCTGATTGAACCTGTCGCCCAAGCTCTAGCCGACAGCGCGATCGAAACGCTGGTTTTTGTTCAAGATGGCGCACTGCAAACAGTTCCGATGGCCGCGCTGTATGACGGCAATGCTTATCTGATCGAAACCTATAGCGTTGCCCTGACGCCCGGACTGCAACTGTTTGACCCCAAGCCGCTCAGCCAAATTCCGCTCAGAGCCGTTACCGCAGGCTTAACCGAATCGCGCCAAGGCTTTGAATCGCTGGAATTTGTCGAAGTTGAACTGGCACAAATTCGATCGGAAATTCCCACCGATCTCTTGCTCGATCGAGACTTCACCAGCGTCAGATTAGCCGACAAACTGGCCGATTCTCCCGCCTCGATTTTGCACATCGCCACGCACGGACAGTTTAGCTCTCAGGCCGACCAAACCTTCATTCTGGCTTGGGATCAGCCCATCACGATCGATCGCTTCACCCGCCTGCTCGAATCTAGACAACAGATCAACACGCTGGAACTGCTGGTTTTGAGCGCCTGCGAAACTGCCGTTGGCGACAATCGCGCCGCCCTCGGACTCGCAGGCATTGCCGTCCAATCGGGTGCGCGGAGTACTTTGGCTTCGCTGTGGCTAATTGACGATCAATCCACGCCGCTGCTAATGACGGAGTTCTATCAGGCGCTCAAAAACAACCTCAGCAAAACCGCCGCCCTGCAACAGGCACAGCGATCGCTTCTGCAAACGGAATATCGACATCCCCGCTATTGGGCAGCGTTTGTGTTGTTGGGCAATTGGCAATAGAGAAGCCAGATGCAATGGACTTCTTGCACAGAATGGTCGATCCGGTACGGATCAGCGAAGCTGGCTGCGAAGCTTGCGGAACGGTATCGCCCCCTAAATTCCCATTCATAGGGGACTTTGAAGCTCAATCTGGGCAATTTCAAGGAGCAAAATTTGATTCAGGCAAGCGGTCTAATCAAGAATGATTTGCAGCGCTTGTCTGCTTATCTCGATCGCAAAAGGCGTATATTAATGCAGGCTGCTCAACGTCAGCCAGCGAACCGCAATTTGCTGGAGCCGAACGATAAAAATAGTCAAGCTGAATCGATCGCATCACCATGAAACTCTTTTCAGACTGGGGCTTTACCAAAGCCGGATGGCGCACAAACGATCGCGGCGAATATTGGGTTGTCGCGCAAGCGCTTTTAATTGTTGGCTTCGTGCTGCTGCCCGTCTACCAGCCTGCGGGATTTCGAGTGCCGTATGGATTGATTTATGCGACCTTGCCGATCGCCCTGATCCTATTCACAGGCGGCGTTTTGCTTGCTGTGCGCGGCTTGTCGGAACTAGGCGATAATCTGACACCTTTGCCGCATCCGAAAGATCAAGGAACTTTGGTGCAGACGGGCGTTTACAGCGTAGTGCGGCATCCTTTGTATGGTGCGATCGTGCTGGCGATGTTCAGTTGGGCGGTGCTGCAATTGAGCATGACGCATTTGGTTGGGGCGATCGCTGCTCTCGTATTCTTCAACGCCAAAGCCAGCCGCGAAGAAATTTGGCTGAGTGCAAAGCATCCCGAATACGCGACTTATCGCCAGCAGGTGAAAAAGCTGATTCCCTGGATTTATTGAGGCAAACGAGCAAACCTCATCCCCCACGAGCGGGGAATTTGGGGGGCGAAAGCTTGCCGCCTCAAAGTGATAGATTGAGTTTTGCTGCCATCTTGCCACCGGAGCGATCGCCATGTCTCAACCGCCCAAGTCCGGGAACGCGAAGCCGCCCGCGCCTCGCAATTCGAGCAACGCCCTGGGTCAGCTTTGGCAAAAAACGCAGCCCGTCTTGAACAAAACAGCGGTGCGATCGCTGCGCGGCCTCATTTGGCTGCTGGAACAGGCACTTGTCAAAGTTGAACCCAACGCGCCGGAAGCCCCTCGCATTGCAACCGAGAAAACGCCTGCGCTGTTTCGGCAAATTGGTCGAATTTGGGCGTGGCTGCTGAAGACGATTCGATCGATCCTGCCGCGATCGCAGCGCGAAAAACTTTCCGATACAGCCCTGAGCGGCATCATCCTGGGAACCGTGCTGCTCGTTTTGTGGGTGAATTCTGCCCTGAAGCCGCAACCTGCACCAGCGATCGTGGCTTCGCGTCCGGCGATCGAACGTCCGGCGATCGAGCAGCCTGCCCCAGATGTGGTAATTCCCGATACGCTGCCTGCGCCTGTCGATCCGACTCCTGCAATTGAACCTGTCGAGCCTGTCGAACCTGCGATCGAAGGCGGCGAAGCCATTGAGCCAGCGGAACCAGAGGCGATCGAGCCTCCAGTGGCAGAAGTTCCAGAAATTGAACTCGAACCGGAAATTAGCGAACCGGAAGTGATTGAGCCAGAGCCGGAACCGGAAGCGATCGAACTGCCCGCAGAACCCGAAGCCGAAGCCGAAGAACCGCCGCCAGAAGTTCCGGTCGAAAAGACGACTGAAGGCGGCAAAGCCATCGAACCCTTCCACCGCCTCAGCGAACGCCAGAGCAAACTTTGGTGGCAGCGATTCAAGATCAGGTGGGCAATTTGACCAATCAGTACGGAAACGGCCTGATTCAAAACATTCAGGCGAATTTTCGCAGCGGTCGGCTCACCGTGAAAATTAACGACTCGTGGTACGACTTGAGCGAAGCGCGACAAAATCAGCTTGCCTCAGAAATGCTCGATCGCGCTCGATCGCTCGACTTTCGCCGCCTAGAAATCACCGATTCGCAAGGAACCCTGGTTGCCCGCAGTCCGATCGTCGGCACCGAAATGATCATCTTGCATCGATCGAGCCAATCCCCAACCCTGTAGAGACGCGAGATCTCGCGTCTCTACGACACCCAACACTCGACACCCAAAAAACCCTACTCAAAATCGTTATGACTATGATATAGTCTTAACAGATTGCAAACATTGGGAATTCAGCGATCGATTTGTAAGGCTTCCACCTGCAAAATGGCGATCGTCAGCCAATGTTTTTTCAATAATCTGCGAACGTAGACGCACGAATATTCAAAGGAGAGTATCGCATGGTTTACAGCAACGAAGGCTGCCTTCGGGTCGGTCAAACGGCTCCCGACTTTTCGGCAACGGCTGTATTCGACCAGGAATTTAAGCAGATCAAACTGTCGGACTATCGCGGCAAATACGTCATTCTGTTCTTCTATCCGCTTGACTTTACCTTTGTTTGCCCGACCGAGATCACCGCATTTAGCGATCGCTACGAAGACTTCAAAAATATCAATACCGAAGTGTTGGGCGTCTCGGTAGACAGCGAATTTTCGCACCTCGCCTGGATTCAATCCGATCGCAAATCGGGCGGCGTGGGCGACCTCAACTATCCGCTCGTTTCTGACATCAAAAAAGAAATTAGCTCGGCCTACAACGTGCTTGATCCCGATGCTGGCGTCGCTCTGCGCGGCCTGTTCATCATCGACAAAGATGGCGTGATTCAACACTCGACGATCAACAACTTGTCGTTTGGCCGCAGCGTCGATGAAACTCTTCGCACCCTGCAAGCGATTCAATATGTGCAGTCGCACCCGGATGAAGTTTGCCCCGCAGGTTGGCAGCCCGGAGACAAAACCATGTCTCCCGATCCGGTGAAGTCGAAAGTGTTCTTCGCTTCGGTTTAATTTGCAGTTGGCTTGAATGAATAAAAGCTCCGCGATCGAACTCGAAGCGGAGCTTTTTCATGCCGATCGCACCTTCGGATAGGGGATGCGCTGGTGGTTAACCTGCTGCCAAACGCGCACAAAAATTTCGGCAATTTGCGACATTTCGGCACGAGTCAGACCCGATTCAATCAGTTGCTCGTCTTGCCAGCGAGCGCGGAGGACGCGATTCACCATTGCCAAGGCTTCTTCGGGTGTGGCCTCTTTGAGCGATCGCAAAGCCGCTTCACAGGAATCCGCCAGCATGACAATTCCGGTTTCGCGGGATTGTGGAATTGGACCGTCGTAGCGGAAATCGCGATCGTCCATGTGAAATTCCGCGTGTTCTTGCGCCCGCCGCTGCGCCTGATGATAGAAATAGGCGATCGTCATCGTGCCTTGATGTTCGGGGATGAACGCCTGAACTGCGGTGGGCAGACGGTGGCGACGGGCGATCGCCAACCCTTCCGTCACGTGCTTCTTGATGATCGCGGCACTCTGCCAGGGGTCATCGATCGAATCGTGCTTATTGACGCCGCCCATCTGATTTTCGATGAAGCCTTGCGGGTCGTGCATTTTGCCGATGTCGTGATAGAGCGTTCCGGCTCGCACCAGTTCCACATTGCAGCGCAGCGATCGCGCCGCCGCTTCTGCCAAAGTCGCTACAAACAGCGTGTGCTGAAAGGTTCCGGGCGTCTGGGCAGCAAGCTTTTTCAGCAGCGGACAGTTCGGGTTCGACAGTTCCGCCAGTCGAATCGGCGTCACCAGATCAAACACATGCTCTAAATAAGGACTCAGCCCGATCGCCACCACGCTCCAGGCCACGCCCAGAGCAGCCTGCATCAAGGCGGCCATCAAAACGCTGTACCAAACCGGACTGTCCAGCACGTTCAGCAGCAGATACAGGACGCCCTGCGTCAAGCCGATCGCTCCGCCCAGCAAGGCCAGTTCTTCTCGCGATCGCCGCTTGCCCGCCAACAGTGCCCCGACGATACTGCCGATGCTGCTGGCAATCAGGCGCTGCTGCTGATTGCCAGACCGATCGGTAAAAGTAAGCTCAGCAGCAGAACAGTCGTTGCGCCCAAGGCCGACCCGTAGAAGCTGCCGATCAGCAGGGCGATCGCAGGCAAACTCGTCGTCGGCAAACCCAGCATCACCGTCAGCGGAGCGCTCAGCGCCAGCAGCAGCACCAGCAGATAGTCGCGCTGCCGCAAACCGCTGTGCGAATAGCGTTCGACATATAAAAAGATCACGACGGCAGCACTGACCAAGCCCGTAAAGCCAAACAGCGCCCAGCCATTCAGCGATCGACGGCTGAGATTAAAGTAGTCAAGCAGGACAAAATCCGACTGGCTGATCCGATCGCCCGCTGCCACAATGATTTCGCCCTGTTGAATTTTGACGACTTCCGGCTTGACGGACTGGGCGGCTTGCTCAGCTCGCAGGCGCGTTTGCTCTGGGTCCTGCACCAGATTAGGCTTGAGAATCTGAGTGAGCATGGCAGTGGCGATCGCTTGTCCCACTGGCGGTTCGTTGATCAGATGTGCCTGAGCAATTTCAGTGAACTGCGTGTCGGGCAGTCCGGGCGCGATGCCCTGGATGAGAATGCGATCGAGGGCTTGCTGCGTGGCGAACTGCATGGCTGCCCATTCATCATCAGTGAGATTGAGCAGGCTATCGGTGTAGATCGCCTGGGGGTCGTCTTGGGTTTGAGCGGCGATCGCCGCAATTCCGGTAGCGTAGCGTAGCCGGACGCGATCGATCACCTGTTGCAAAATCGAAAATTCTTCCGCCGAATTGCTGCGGCGATAGCTTTGTAGTTCCAGCACAACAAGCTGCTGAACGGGCGTGAGATTGGCGGGCGCAGCACCGGGGGCACTGCTGGCAAGTCGCGAAATCAGTTGCCCAGTCCGCAGCACTGGCCTGTCTGAGATACTGCTGCGATCGCGTCGAAAGGTCAGCAGTCGGCGCAAACGGCAGCGCTCCGGCTTTGGCTCGCAGTTCGTTTCCCTGGTTGAAATAGCGCTGGAGTGCCTGCTGAATTTCTTGATTGACGGTTTCATCCACCATCAAAACCGGGGTCGATCCGGTGCGGGCAGCAAGCCGATGTTCCGCAGTGGTTTTGGTGTCTTCCACCTGCGCGGAGGCGGGCGCTCTCAGCGTTTGCGGCGCGATCGTATTCACGGCTAGCTGCGGCTCATTATAAAACCGATGCCCGATCGCACTGGTGAGCAGCACGATCGCCATCAGCAGCAGCACAGGCCGCGCCACGCTCGATCGTGCCACTTTTCGACGCGGCATATTTTGTTGCAGCAGGCGTCGGCAGCGTCTTGTGTAAATGCGTCGTAACGATTTCCAGCGGTGAGCCATCCAGCACGGCAGCGGAGTTGGCTTG
>JAAUTJ010000462.1 GCA_012031475.1 Leptolyngbyaceae cyanobacterium SM1_3_5
GCCCGTTTTGGTCATGTCCAGCACTTCGATCGAACTTTCCCCCTGCTGAAGATTGCCATAGTCACAGAAAAAAAACTTCGTGATTGCGGAGTCCATACGCGGCCATGATCCCGTAGACAAAGCGCCAAGCCGGATTCGGGATCAGGTCGATCGCCTTGACAATTTGATCATCAGTGGGCAGCGATCGCGCCTGTGTGCGGTTGGGACTGTAGTTTCCCGCATACTGCTTCAGTTCAGTGGGCAGTTCAACAGCGAGAAATTCACAGAGCGCATTCAGGGCAGTGCAGCAGATTTGCCGACTGCGCGAATTTGGCTTTGTAGCTTGGACGGCAGCATAGATCGCTTCTGGCAAACTGAGAGCCGGACGGGACTGGGCGATCGCGCTCAGCTTCCGCAAATAAGGGGCATACGCAGTTTCCCAAGTGGTGCGGGCGGAGGCGGGCCGACTGGTGCTTTGGGCAAAATAGTGCTGCTCAAAGGCTTGCAGCTTGGCAGGCAGATCCATCTGCTGGAGGCGATCGCCGTTCACAATCAGATAGCTGCGCCAGCTAAACGTGTTTTGCAAAAGCTGGGCGGCGATGATTTTGGCTTCCTGTTCGGCCTGCTTGAGTCCCGCAGGCGTGGCGGGCAAATTGAGGCTGAGGCGCTGCTGGTGCGATCGCAAGCGCCCGCTGTCGGGACGGGGCGGAAAACGTGGCGCGTAAGCTTAATTTTTGGCCGCGCCGCTCGATCTGGACGCCCATCTGAGCGATTTTGAGCCGCTGATTGATTTGGATGATTTTGGTGTCGATCGCCTGCTCAGACATAGACCCGTCGCTAGATGACGCTCGCTGCTAGATGATAATCAATGTAGATAAAAGATTAAGATAAAATATGGGAGGTGGGGATGCAGTTGCAAAGTGTGAACCTCTGAGTGGGAAAACCAGTCGCCTCAAAGCCGTTATTGTTAAAATCGGTTACAAATATTAAGGAATAGTAAGCTGGTGGGAACTATGGGTCGCGTTGGAGTATTGCTGCTGAATTTAGGTGGGCCAGACCAACTCGAAGATGTTCGGCCATTTCTGTTCAACCTGTTTTCTGACCCTGAAATTATCCGCATTCCGTTCCCCTGGCTGCAAAAGCCGCTCGCTTGGCTCATCTCCACCAGCCGCAGCAAAAAATCGCAGGAAAACTATAAGCAAATTGGCGGCGGCTCTCTTGCGACGGATCACGGAAGAGCAAGCCCAAGCCCTCCAGTCCGCGCTCAAAGACAAAGGCCAAGAGGCCAAAGTCTACATCGGAATGCGCTACTGGTATCCGTTTACCGAGGAAGCGATCGCCCGCATCAAGCGCGACGGCATCGATCGACTCGTCATTCTGCCGCTCTATCCGCACTTCTCAATCAGCACCAGCGGATCGAGCTTCCGCCTGCTGGAGCAGCTTTGGAACGAAGACCCCGGCCTACATCACATTGACTACACGGTGATTCCGTCCTGGTTCGATCGTCCGGGCTATCTGCGGGCAATGGCCGATCTGATTCGCCAGCAGATCGATCGCTCTCCCAACCCCAACGACGCACATATTTTCTTTAGCGCTCACGGCGTTCCTTTGAGCTACGTCGAGGAAGCGGGCGACCCGTATCAGCGCGAAATCGAGCAGTGTACTGAATTAATTATGCAGACGCTCGATCGCCCCAATCGCCATACGCTCGCCTATCAAAGTCGGGTTGGTCCCGTCGAGTGGCTGAAGCCGTATACCGAAGAAGCGATCGAAGAACTGGCCGCTGAAGGCGTTGATAACTTGCTGGTCGTGCCGATTAGCTTTGTTTCCGAGCATATCGAAACGCTGCAAGAAATCGACATGGAATATCGCGAAGTCGCGGAAGAAGCCGGAATCGAGCATTTCGATCGCGTCCCCGCCCTCAACTCGCACCCGATTTTCATTCAAGATTTGGCCGATATGGTCGTGGATGCTCTGAACTCACCCAGCCTCCACCTGTCCGAAGTGATGCACCCACCGACGCGCACCAAAATGTATCCGCAAGAGCGCTGGGAATGGGGCATGACGACAACGGCAGAAGTCTGGAACGGTCGCGTCGCCATGCTGGGTTTTATCGCCCTGATCATCGAACTGATCAGCGGGCACGGCCCCTTGCACTTGGTCGGACTGCTGTAGCCCGTAGAGACGCGAGATCTGACGGGCAAAGACGCGAGAATTCGCGTCTCTACTCCCTCGATCGCCTCCGCTGTCCTTCCTGATACCAGCGCTGCCACTCGGTTGTGCTGCGAATTGCCAGCCACAAGAGCAGCAGGGCGATTAATCCACCCTGTTCGGGCGCATCAAAGGCAAACAGAACGAGCGAAACGCACAGAAAATCTTGCAGAAAAATCATCCACAGGGCAGGCCGCGCAGCCGAAAAAACCAGCCCACCTGCACCAGTTGCAGCACCAAGGCGAGTAGGCCGCACACCAAGCCGAGTAGCCAAAGTGAACCGCCTGCGATGTCGGTCGATCGCGCCACCGTCACGCCTGCGATCGCACCCACAAACGGACTGCAACAAAGCTGCACCATTTGCAGCGTCCGCTGTCCCAGCCGCCCTTTCGAGACAAACAGTTCAACCAGCGACCAGCTAACCAGAATCCCCAGGAGGATGGGCGGCGGAATGCGAGCCAATATCGGCACATCTGCCCACAAATTATCGCCATACAGCAAGCCAATAATCAGCAGCGGCAGGGCAATTCTCATGCCGACCGCAGCAGCGATCGAAAGTGCAGCTAGGATTTCGATCATCGACGCTTCATCCGCTGTTGTTCGCCTGCTCTGCTGAAGAAGTATTGACCTTTACACTATAGAAATTTTTTTTGAGATTTTTTTGGCGATCGAGCCAATGGAATTGGGTGTCAGGGATCGGGTGTCGGGTGTCGGCAGTTGTGGCGATCAACTCTCACGATGTTGCGTACTCCTGCTTTGGCTGGGCTGGCTGTTCGCTGACACCCGACACCCAAAACGCCCCAGGTAGGGATCGAACCTACGACCGACCGCTTAGAAGGCGGGTGCTCTATCCACTGAGCTACTGGAGCAAGGTGAAAAACGCTGAATGCTGATGATTTTTCGTTCTTGCTGGGAAAAATGATCGGCAGCGATCGCGTTTACCTGCATCTATCGTACCAAGACAACCGCTATGATGTTGATTTCACCGGGCGGCTTGACTCAAGCGATCGCCCGCTAGCGATTACACTAAAAACCAGCCTCTTGTTGCCAAGGCAAATGCCCATCCGGATTCAACTTTACTTCCTCGACGGTTGCGATGTCAGCACCAAGCGCTGTGCGATAGCTGGGCTGATCGATCGCACGATGGAAATGGAGGCATCGCCATGTTCATTTTGAAGCGGCAAGATGTTGAAATCACCACGATTCAGCATCCCAAGAAAGACCAGCAGGTTCCGGTTTTGCACTATCAGGGGCAAACCTTTCGCCTGTTGAACGTGTTTAGTGCGGCGCAAGAAGAAGACGCGAAAGCCCTGTGGCGCGACTTGACCGATAACCGAGGCAAAGCTTGCGTTTTGCTGGAAGAACCCGATCGCTACAGCGTTTGGGGCAAAGTGCGGCTCGACCAGCTTGCCCAAGAAGCGGATCATCCGGCCAGCAACGATGCATCAACCGCGCCCACGCTGTTTATTCAGGCGAGTCTGTTGCTGTTGCAGGCGGTCTATTTCGACATTGAAGATTTGCTCGGTGCGCGGCAGTTGGGTATGTTTCAAAAAGAAATTGCCGCTGTGTTCGCGCAGGGACGCTTTCCCAAGGCCGATTCGCCCGCCGCCGTGCAGCATCTGCTGACGACCGATCCGCTGGTGACGCCGCAAATCCCGCCCTGGCAAGAGCATCACCTGGACGTGCTGCTGCAAGAACTGTATCGGCTCGGTCGCGAACATTTTGGCAATTCGGGCTTTACCAGCCGCGTCTTGGAAGCGCTGCAAGATTTGCCAGTGGGCGATCGCAATCAGTTTTTGGCCTGGATGAAGCGATCGCCCGCAGGCAAGGTGTGGAAAGTGGTTTAAGAATGATTGCACCATTGGTTTTGGGCGGATCGATCGTGCAACGCTAGCTCAATTCGCTTTTCGTGCCCTTTCACTATTTTTCCTTGAAGTTTGAGGTGCAGTCCCCGTGAAAAAGCGTTCTACCGAATTCAACATTCCGACTGCGGCGATCGTGCTGGCGGCGATCGCTTGGGCGGTCGTTTCACTGCTGTTTTTCCTGCTGTTTAGCGTCTCACCGTCCGAGGAAGGCCGTCCCTACTGGTACAGCATCACCACCTACGTGCTAGAGAGCGGTGCGTTTCTGGGTGCGGGAGTTTTGTGTTTACGCAACTGGCGCAGTCCGCAAATTGTCAGCGGGCGATCGGTCTGGCTCGCCTTGGGCTTGGGACTGCTCTCTTTCTTCATCGGCAATTTGTTCTTGGGCTATTGGGAAATTGTTCTGAAGAAAGAACCCGACGTTTCTCCCGGTGATTTTTTCTATATTTTGATGTATCTGTTTGTCGGGGCGGGCATGTTTTTGGCGGTTCTCTCGCGCCGCTTGAGTTTGTCGATCGCCCAGTGGGTGACGATCGGGGGCATTGGCTTGTTGGGTTCGGCAGTGGTGTATTTTCTCTATGCCGCTCCCGAAGACGTAGGTGCAGAAGCCGTCGTTCGAAGCCGAAC
>JAAUTJ010000463.1 GCA_012031475.1 Leptolyngbyaceae cyanobacterium SM1_3_5
CCAGACTGGAAATCGATTCCGTATCGGGAGCAAGGCGCGATCGCAAACTTGTGTGGAATTTGGCGGAGGGCAGGCGATCGCAATCTCAATAAATGCGCTTTTGAACTAGCAATTAAACCTTGAGGCGGATACAGATTGCAGCAGCGATCGAGATGGTCTTTTCCCGCAGACGGATCGACAAACATCGCCACCATTCCGATTCGCCAAATTGCCAACAGTGCAATGTAGAGATTGATCGACATGGGCTGAAAAATTAACACGGCATCGCCGGATTTTAGGCCGAATCGCTGTAAGAAATTGGCGGCGCGATCGGCAGCTTCAGCAAGTTGGGCGAAGGTGATTGATTGATGATGAGTCGCTATTGCAATCGCATCGGGGCGATCGATCGCCTGCTGCTGCAAGATTTCAACGAGGTTCACGGTAGTTTACTAAATAACGCCTGCAATTTGCATTAGCTTCAGGAGTTTGCGCGGATCGATCGAAATATCTTCAATTCGCGCATCGGGATAAAGCCAATGCTGTACGCTTGCACCGATCGGCATTTCTCCCAGCAAATAGTAATAGTCAAGTCCGACTAAATTGCTTAAAAACCAGTAGCAAGGATACACAAAATTAGGTGAAAATAGCTCGATTACGGTTGTCTTCAATGCACAAAACACCAAATTCGTTAATCCGCTGCCGTGCGGTGCTATGACTACCGTAGCGCTCGCAAATAAAGCTGCTTGTTCAGAAACAGACAGTGTTTCGAGTGTCACAGATTCAAAGTTGTACCGCGTCAGTAAATCGAGAATTTCTGCTTCATTCGTGACGCGCCGATTGGCAGCTTGGCTGCGGCTGATGTAAATGCGTTTGCCTGTCGTTGGGTTGGCGGGTAGAAAAGTCGATCGCAAAAAATCGCAGGTCGATCCATTCATCCACGCGACACAACCTGGAAATGGGGCCATCAGGCGATCGGCTTGAATGTGATCATGCCAAATGATTTTTGATTGAGGAATTCCGAGTTTTTCGACGGTTTCTTGCTGGAACGATCGCTGATTTGGAATCAAAAAATAATCGATTTTCTCCAGATCGATTCCGCTGCGTCTTAGTAAATTCCAGCGCGGCAAAACCTCAAACATCCAGTGGAAGTAGAGGTGGTTTTGGAGGCTAGCGAGGATGGCGATCGATCCATTAATCTTTTCAATTGGCGGCAAACCACCAGACTTTAGGATCGAATGCTGGCTTGGATGACTATCAGGATGACCGGGACTAAAAATCGGAAATTCTGGTGACAATTCGGGCAAAAATCGATCGTCTTCAGCAATACAGGCGCAACTGGTTTCGTCTTCGCTAATCCAGAAGCGGCCATTTGGAATCGTAGCGACAAACGTTCTGGGAAGTTCGATCGATTCTCCAAATCGAAAGCTGAAGTGAATGCTGGAATCGATCGATTTTGGTGGCTGCAATTTCACGAGAGCAGCAGGCTCGATCGCGTCTGAAAATGTGGCTGATGATTCATGAAAGCCAATCGGGGGTGCAACTGGAAGATCGATCGCTTCTACTTCAATCGTTGCAGCAGATGCAGTTTGTAAATTTTCAAGAGCGCGATCGAGTCGTTGAATTAGTTCGCTGGTTGGCAGCAGGGCGATCGCTTTTTGCAACTGCAACCTTGCCTCACTCAAACAATCTTTTTGCAACAGAGCATAGCCCCATTCCGCATAAGGAACTGCCCAATTTGGTTGCAGTTGTGCGGCCTGTTGGAAGTGAGCGATCGCCCCTTCAATTTGCCCTTGCTGAAGATAGCAACGCCCTAATTCGATGTGCAATTCCGCTTTGGGCGTAAGCGCAACCGCAGCCGTGTAAGCATCGATCGCCGCCTGCCAATCTTCAAACTTTTGAAATATTGCAGCCAGTTCGATTTGAGCGGCGGCAAAATCCGGCTGAAGCGCGATCGCCTGCTGCCACGTTTCGATCGCCGCATCGTAGTCGCCCTGTTGCGCCAATGCTTGCGCCATTCGGTAATGAATTTCGGCACGATCGCCCGCCAGATCCAAAATCTGATCGCAAATTAGAATGGTTTCGGCAAAATTTTGGTAGGTGAGGGCGCGATCGGCAGCAGTTTTCAGCAGCGAAATCAGATCGGCAAAATCCGATTCCTGAGCTTCGGCCAGTCCGCCCATCCAAACCATTTGCGCGACTTCAATTTCACCAGAACGCAGCAAAACCAGCCCCAGCCGCCAGTAGTTCGTCAGGTTCGTGGGGTCTTGGGCGATCGCCGCTTCGTACTCCGCAGCAGTCAGCCACTGTTCGGCCTCCACTTATGCCGCCGTTGCAAGCCGTTCGATCGCCATTTCGGGACCAACCAGCGACAGATAGGGTTCGCCAAAATAGCGCTGGGCGGCGGCTTGCGCGGCTTCCACCGTGACGGCAGCGATCGCTTCTTGAAACGCCAAATCGAACTCGATTCCCAGTTCTAAAGTTTCGTACCAGCCGAAGATCTGCGCGATTTGGGCGTTGGTTTGCTTGCCCAAGGCGTACTGGCCGAGCAGCTTATTTTTGGCCGCTTGCAGTTCCTCCGGCTCCAGCGCAGTGGTCGTCAGGCGATCGACTTCCTGCCACAGTCCATCACGAGCGATCGCTGCATTTTCCGGCGAAGTGCCCATGTAGACCACAAACTGCGACTGAGCAAGGCGGGTCGGGTAGAATGCCGAAACTTCGTAAGCCAAGCCGCGCTTTTCGCGCAGTTCGACGAAGAGACGGCTCGATAGGCCATTGCCCAGATAGGTGTTGAGCAATTTCAGCGCCATGTAGTCTTCATGCTGAACCGAGGCGGCAAGATGGCCGAGCATAACGATCGCCTGCTGCGTTTCTTGCACCGTACTGATCGCTTGCGGCTGCGGGGCGATCGCGCTCAGATGCAGCAGCGGCAGTTCCACACTGGGATTCGTCCAATCTCCAAACATCGCATCAACCAGGGCGATCGCCTGATCGGGCAAGACCCGCCCGACAATGCTGATCACAATATTGTCTGGCCGAAAATAGGTTTGGTGATAGCGCTGCAAGTCGTCGCGGGTGAGGGCAGCGATCGTCTCCTCCGTCCCCAAACTTGCCAAAGCATAAGGATGATTTTGATACATCGCCTGCCGAAGCTGCTGATGCGCGACCGAAAACGGCTGCTCCTGCATCGATCGCAAGCCCTGCAACGTCAACCGCTGCTCCAGTTCAACTTCGTGGACGGGAAATGAAGGCGATCGCAGCAGGTTTGCGGCCAAATCAAGCAGTTCAGCAAAATCGCTCGACACAGATTTCAAGCTCAGCAAGCAGTAGTCCGCAGCGGCATCCGCGCCCAAACTCGCGCCGACCGACTCCACCTGTTCCGCGATCGCTTGGGCAGAAAGGCGATCGGTTCCCTTGGGCAAAACGGAGGCCAGCAGATGCGACACGCCCGCTTGCTCTGGCAGTTCATAGCGGCCTCCGGCTTTGATGAAAATGCGGGCGGCAACAATATCCGCAGCCGGATTTTCGACCGCCAAAATTGTCAGGCCATTGTCGAGAACGGTGCGGTGAAGGGTGCGATTGGTGAGCAAATGGGTCGCAGTGGAACGAAGAGGCATTGAATTTTGATCGAATTTCGATTCAGTAAAGCTTTTTCCAGTTTAGGCGTTCAGGTTAGCGCTGGGGTGGAAAGGTTGCTGCGGGGTATCGCTCCACTCGCTTGCAAAATCTTCAGGACAAAGGTACTTGTACGATGAACACTAAGGATGCGATCGATTCAATCGCCCCACTAGTCGATTGCAGAGCGATTGGGCGATCGAAAAATTCGATTGATGGTGAGAAAACGCTGGTGAATTGGTGCAAGTCTAACTAGACTCGGTTGAGTGCTGAGTTTCGATCGCGCCTGCAAGCACAGCACTTGGCTGGCGATTTCCAGTCCACCCGTCAACGGAGACCGTGATGATTGACCCGAATTTTCTTCAGGAAGCTCGAATTTTGCTCGGCTTTGTCGTGCTGATTTGGCTTTTGGAGATTCTCGATCAGCTTGTGTTGCGACATCGGCTGAATCGATTGGGGATTCGGCCTCGATCGCAAATCGGCTTGCGCGGCATTTTGTTTGCGCCCTTGCTGCATGGCACTTGGCAACATCTGAGCGCCAATACCGTGCCGTTTGTTGTCTTGGGCGGGCTGGTGATGCTGGGTGGACTGGATGAGTTTGCGATCGTCACCACTGTCGTTTGGCTAGTGAGCGGCTTGGGCGTTTGGCTGTTTGCCCCGTCGAACAGTCTGCACATTGGCGCGAGCGGCTTGATTTTTGGCTACTTTGGCTTTTTGCTGCTGCGGAGCTACTTTCAGCAAGATTTGACTTCAGGCGCGATCGCCCTCCTCGTCCTGTTCTTCTACAGTCCGCTGATCTGGGGAATTTTGCCGATTCGACGCGGCATTTCCTGGCAGGGGCATCTGTTTGGCTTCGTGGGCGGCGGGCTGGCCGCTCGCTATTTGCCGCAGTTGCGACAGTGGCTTGAACTGGGGCTGGAACTGGTGCGATCGAGCTTGATCTGAGAGCTGATTTGTGAAGAAAACCTGAAAGATGCAGGGGTCGGTCAGAACTCGATTTTAAGCTCAGTTGAGTCGAGTTGTTCTCCCCCCGATGAGCCGTCTACCCACCATTGCAATCCCCCAGCGTAAAGCTTACCCCAGCGA
>JAAUTJ010000464.1 GCA_012031475.1 Leptolyngbyaceae cyanobacterium SM1_3_5
AGTCGCAACAAACCTGTTTAATTTCAGCCAACTTTTGATGTGAACATTTTGAAATATTGGAGTGAGCAATGATGAATGAAAATGTCTTGTGCAACTCACGAAAACGTGGCGATCGTCGGACCTTACCTCAGTGGCAAAACCACTCTGCTTGAGAGTTTGCTTTCCGTGACGGGGGCGATTTCTCGCAAAGGCAGAGTTGCCAATCGCAACACTGTGGGGGACGCTTCAGCCGAAGCCCGCGATCGCCAAATGAGCGTCGAAGTCAATGCCGCCAGTACCCAGTACGGCGGCATTCATTTTACGTTCCTCGACTGTCCTGGATCGGTCGAATTTTGCCAGGAAACCTACAATGCGTTGATTGGCGTCGATGCCGCTGTGATCGTCTGCGAACCCGATCCCGCGCGCGCCATGACGCTCGCCCCGCTATTTCAATTCCTCGACGATTGGGAGATTCCACACCTAATTTTCCTCAACAAAATGGATCGCGCCAACGGCAATTTCAGCGAAACGCTTCAAGCGCTGAAAGAAGTTTCCAGCCGTCCGCTCGTTCTGCATCAATACCCGATTCGGCAAGGCGAAACTGTCAGCGGATTTATTGATTTGGTCAGCGAAGAAGCGTTCCAATATCATGCGGGCGCACCTGCCGATCGAATTCCCTTCCCCGAAGAATTGCGCGACCAAGAACACAATGCCCGCGTCGAAATGTTGGAAGCGCTGGCCGATTTTGACGATCACTTATTAGAAGAACTGCTCGAAGAAATCGAGCCGCCCCAAGACGAAATTGTTCAAGATTTGAAGATGGAACTGGGCGCAGATTTGATCGTTCCCATCTTCATTGGCATGGCCGATCAAGACTTTGGGGTTCGGCCTTTGTTGAATGCCCTGCTGCGTGAAGCCCCTGAACCCGAAGTCACCGCCCAGCGGCGCAAACTCAATGGCAGCAAGCCGATCGCGGAGCGCTCACGGAACGTTATCGCCCAAGTCCTGAAAACCTACAGCACTGCTCAAGGTAGTCGCCTTTCGCTCGTCCGCGTTTGGCAGGGCAGTATCAGCGACGGTATGACGCTGAACGGCATTCGCATCGGTGGCCTGTATCGGCTGATGGGTCAGCAGCAGCAGAGTTTACAAACCGCAGAAGCCGGATCGATCGTCGCTTTAGGACGGATGGAAGGTATCAAAACCGGAACCACGCTTTGTGCAGACGGTTCGATCGATCTGCCCCGCGCCGAAGCGCTCGCACCTGTGTACGCGCTGGCGATCGCACCCGAAAAGCGCAACGATGAAGTCAAGCTCAGCAGCGCTCTCAACAAGCTGCTGGAAGAAGACCCCGCCCTTTTCTGGGAACAGCACGGCGACACGCATGAAGTGATTTTGTGGGGACAGGGCGACATTCACTTGCAGGTCGCGCTCGATCGCCTCCGCCGCAAATACAATCTGCCGATGGCGACGCACCTGCCGCAAGTGCCCTACAGGGAAACGATTCGGCGATCGGCTCCCTCAGTACATGGCCGCTATAAGCACCAGTCGGGCGGACATGGCGCGTTTGGCGATGTCTATCTCGAAATCAAGCCGCTCGGTCGGGGTGAAGGCTTCCAGTTTGGCGATCGCATCGTCGGCGGCGTTGTGCCCAAGCAGTACATTCCCGGTGTCGAAACGGGTGTGCGCGAATCGCTGACGACGGGGCCGTTGGGCTTTCCGGTTGTGGATGTTGCCGTCACGCTGACGAACGGTTCCTATCACACGGTCGATAGCTCGGAGCAAGCTTTCAAGCAGGCGGCACGACTGGCAATGCAGGAAGGAATGCGCCAGTGCGAACCGACGCTGCTGGAACCGATCGCCTCGATCGCCATCTCCGTCCCCAATGAATTCACCTCGAAAGTCCTTCGCCTCATCAACGGACGGCGCGGCCAAGTCCTCGGCTACGATGCCAAACCCAACTGGCGCGGCTGGGATGAAGTCTCGGCACATCTACCCCAAGCGGAAATGCACGATCTAATCGTCGAGTTGCGATCGCTCACAATGGGCGTCGGCTCGTTCCGCTGGCAGTTCGATCGCCTCCAAGAAGTCCCTGAAAAGGTGATGGAACGATTGATGAAGACCAGCTAAATTTCAAGTAGGGGCAGTTGAAAGGCTGCCCCTTTTTTTGTTGGGGTGGGATAGTTGAAAAATAAGCAAATCTGTATTTTCATAACTCACAAACACGAGCTATATCTTAGAATGTAACTGGCCTAAAGCTTGTTTATACAGAGTTGAGCAGTCATGACATCAATAATCAATTCTCAAAATCAGACGTTGACTCTTCCAGCTTTGAAGTGCCATCAGCAAGATTTTGAGTTCTTTGCTTTTGTACTTACTGCTGGGCAGTTAGCTGAAATTAGCTTCGTATCTCGTAGAGAAGGCAAAGACGGATATCAAAGATTACTGGATCGGAGACGTGCTGAAGCTATCAAGAGATATATAGAGGCTGGAGGCACACTTCCAAACAATCTTGTTTTGAACTTCAATGATAGTGAGCAAGTTTCGTATGATGAAGAAGCAAGACTGTTAACCATTCCTTGCATTGCCAGATCTGCTTGGGTTATAGATGGTCAGCATAGACTGTTTGGTGCAGATTTGTTGAGAGGGTTACTACTGACTCATCATCTAGCAGAAACTTACGAATTCTTGGTATCCGCGTTCGTTGGATTGGAACTTGTCCAACAAGCAAAAATATTTGTTGATATAAACTCATATCAAGAAGGAGTTAGTAAGTCTTTGCTTTATGATTAATGAATTTATTTGAGATTGAGGACGACAATCAGGAAGCTTTTACATCAGTAGAGCAAGTGATATTGTCAGAAAACTGAACGAAGATTCAGAATCGCCCTTCTATTCAAGAATTAGTCTAACAAAAGATCGCATCTATGGTTTAGTTTCTCAAGCTGCTTTTGTAGATGCATTAAAAATTCACCTTGACAAAGGCGGAATTTTGAGCCACACGAGTGAATACAAATTCACCTTGGAAGAGCAATATGGAATAATAAAAAACTATTTCAACGCAGTGAGAGATGTATTACCTGAGCTTTGGTTTAACGATAAATCAATCTTGACGAAGACAACTGGATTTAATGCTCTGATGCTTGTGCTGCCAGTAGTCTTTGAACAGACTGTTCAAAAATACCAAAGCTTTGAATTTGATTATGTCAAGAAGGTTGTGGTTTCTTTACAGGGTTTGCCTTGGACAGGAAAAGACTTAAAGGGACAACAAGGAAGAGTTGCTTCAAAGAGATTAGCTGAAATTATTCGCACAGCGATAATTGCTAATATTGATTCTCCAGATCCAAGTAAAGAAAAGAAAAGATTGGCAATTTGAGTTAGTTTATGGATGTTAAATCCGTTGCTGTTAAAGCAGGAGCAGACGGACTATCTCCTGCTCCCTATGTAAAAGAAATTCTGGATCAAAATTTTCTAGTTTTACCTGAAACTATCGGTAAGAGTTACTCGCTTTTTTCACAAGATATGAGCCGTGCATTACTTCACGAGGCATTGCTTTATCTATTACGCTCTATGAGTCACGCTGTTTGCTATGAAGCAATATACAGCAAACATCAATTTTCCTGGGCATTGGTCACGCTATATTATTCAAACTACTTTTGTGCGTTGAGTATGAATCGATTGGCAGGTAGAGCGATTTCTACGGCTACTAATGGAAAATCATACGAAATTATTTCTAGTGCTATTCAAAGCAGTTTTTCAATCAAAAAATACAAGTGAACAACCACAAGCTGGTTTGGTCAACTAACTACGATTTGTACTCTAGTTTTAATTGGAAAGATACTTCCTATGATGGAACAATTATTAAGGTAGTTAATAAAGACCACTATGAGAGAAAGAGTAGAGAATTTGTCAACTATCATCCTAATAGCTATAAAGAGTTGTTTGTAACAAGATCTAGGAAAAACAATGCAGCATCATTTTTCGGTAGGAATTACAGTACTTCGCCTGGAACTGTAGCTCTACTGCCATTCTCCGACGATATGGAGAAAATGATTGCTAATCTCGAATGTCGAGCTATTGCTAGACAAACTATACTTCTTACTATATTCTGCGAGATCTTGAGAACCCTACAGCCTGCCTCTAGAGCTATCCTTGTTGAATACTTTAATAACTTCTCAAAAAATATCATGAGCCGATCGCCTTTCAATTCAAAATTGAAATTTGTATTTCAAACTTTTATTAAAGATATATTGGCCTAAACCTGCTAGTTACCATGCTGGGTATTACGATGACATTACAAGAACTGCAAGAGCAAGCGTTGAAGCTTTCGATCGAGGAGCGTTGGCAGTTAGTTTATGTGTTGATGCGATCGCTCCAACCCAACCTTCAATCGATCGCCAAGATAGAAGCACTTGTACAGATGGCAAATGATCCAGAAATTCAAGCAGAAATTCGATCGATCGACGCTGAATTTGCAGTAGCCGAGCAAGATGGATTACTGGATGTATGACGATTGCTCGATCGGAAATTTATTTCGTCAATCTCAATCCAGTTCAAGGTAGAGAGCAAGCAGGTCAAAGACCTGTATTGGTGGTTTCGATCGATGAAATCAATCGGCTTCCTTTAGTTGTAACGGTTGTTGTCGGAACAAAAGGAGCAAGTATCAGCCGCGATTATCCAACCAATGTTCGGGTTACTGC
>JAAUTJ010000465.1 GCA_012031475.1 Leptolyngbyaceae cyanobacterium SM1_3_5
TGCGATCGGCAATGTCCATCAAAAAGCCGATCACGCGATCGCTGCCGATTCTTTGATAGCGATCGGCCACCCAAAGATAAGTGCCATCTTCGCGACGAAGCTGATATTCGCGGCAGCAGGGCTGCTCATTGCGATAGTTAGGCACATCAACGCGATCGAAATCATCAGGATGTACCAGCATCCTGAACGCATCGCCATCTTGCGGCATTTCGTCCGCTGAAAAGCCGAGAATCTGCTCGGTGTTGCTGCCCCAGGTGATGCGATCGCTGGTTAAATCCCACTCATACAGCATTTGGCCGCTCGCGCGATCGGCAGCTTCATAGCGCAGTTTCCAGATGGTGAGTTCTTCGACTTGCTGCCGTTCTGTCGTAATGTCGTGCCCGATCGATTGATATTCGACGATATTTGCCCGCTGCGTCGCAAACGGCCTGATTGATCCAGCGCTGCCAGCGGATTTCCCCCTGAGCATTGCGGACGCGGTGTTCCACCGTGCCGATCGGATTTTCGGCAGACAGCGCGGCAATTTGCGTCAAGGGCAGATGGCGATCGCTTTCGATCACAAAATCAGTGAATTTGCAGGTGTGAACGGTCTGCCGATCTTGCCCAAAATAATCGCAGTAGGCTTGGTTGGCAAAGGTGACGGTTGCGTCGGGGGCGAAGCAGCTTATCGGATCGGGAACCAGGCTGAGAATTTGGCGATAGCGCGATTCGCTGCGATCGAGTGCTTGCGCGAGCCGATGTTGTTCGGCTTGGCCTTGCGCGAGGGCGGTGGCTTGCATCTCAACGGTTTCTTGCAGCGCCGAGATCACATGCAGCAGTTCGAGCGGGTCAAGCGCGGCAACCACGTCGCTTTCGGTCAAGATTCCGGCCAGTCCTGCGGCATCGGCCACAACCAAGCGGCGAGTTTGCTGCTGCTGCATGACCGTGTGTGCTGTCCACAGCGACTCATTCGGGGCGATCGTCACAACCGGAGCCGTCATCACCTGCTGCACAGCGACCTGTGACCAGTCGGCATGTTGCAGCCGCAGCCGCACGATGTCGCGCTCGGTGAGAATGCCGATCGGCTGGTCTTGGTGCAGCACAATGACGCAGCTTACTTGCTGCTCGGCCATTCTCTGTGCGGCCTTGAGCAGCGAATCGGTTGGGGCGATCGCAATCACAGCCGGGGTCATGACTTCGCGGACGCGCCGCAGCTTCAGCAAGTCCGCAGGCTGAAGAACGGCTCGAATGTCTTGCAGCGTCAACACGCCAACGACTTCGCCTTCAGCCATAACGGGTAAGTGCCGGATGTGATGCTGCCGCAACTGTTCCAGGACGTGATACACGTTGTCGATGTGAGACTGATCGATGGTGATGATCGATCGCGTCATTACATCCGACAGTCGAAGCTGGTGAAAACTCGGTTGAACTGCTGTTATCTTTACAACATCTTTTTCGGTAAAGATACCAATAAGCTGCAAGTTTTCGACTACCAGCACATAGCTTTGCTTTGCCTGTACCATTGCCTGAAGCGCTTCTGCCATCGCTGTTTCAGCGGTTAGTTTCAGCGGATGGCGTTCCATGACTTGGGCGAGAGAGAGCGATCGCGAGTCGGAAGGCAGTAACATCGGCTCCTACGTAAATGGCGTCTTCTTTTGAATTGTGCCGAATATTTTGGGCAGTTGGTTAAATGCCTCCGAAAAATCTACCTTGCGAGGCTGTTCATCGCTTCAATGATTTTCTATGAATCGCGATCGAACTACGCTTTGGTGCAATTCGCCATTCCATCCGCCTTGACTTGACTTATCTTTAAAAGCAGGGCTTAACGGAACTTTACTTTGCTATGAAATGCATTATCGATCGCCGCGCTCAGTTTTCGGCGAGTCATCGCTACTGGCTGCCGGAGCTAAGCGAAGGCGGAAATCAGGCGAAATTTGGCTTGTGCGCTCAATCTCCCGGGCATGGGCACAACTATGTTCTCTATGTTTCGATGGTGGGAGAACTTGACGAGTACGGCATGGTGCTGAATTTGTCGGATGTCAAGCAGGTGATCAAGCGGGAAGTGACGCGCCAGCTTGATTTTTCGTTTTTGAATGACGCTTGGCCGGAGTTTGGGCAAACTTTGCCGACGACTGAAAATATGGCGCGGGTGATTTGGCAGCGGCTCGCTCCGCATTTGCCGATCGTGCGCGTTCAGCTTTTTGAGCATCCAGAACTTTGGGCAGAATATACGGGGAATGACATGGAAGCGTATCTCACAATCAGCACTCACTTTAGCGCGGCGCATCGGTTGGCTTTGCCGCAGTTGACGCTGGAGCAAAATTCGGAGATCTATGGCAAGTGCGCCAGGGAAAATGGTCACGGTCACAACTATCATCTCGAAGTGACGGTGAAGGGCGAGATTGATCCGCGTACTGGAATGCTGGCAGATTTGGGTGAGGTGCAGCAGGCGATCGAGGATCACGTCGTGGAACCGTTCGATCACACGTTCCTCAATAAGGACATTCCCTATTTCGCGCAGGTTGTGCCCACTGCGGAAAATATTGCGGTTCACATTCGCGATTTGCTGCTGGAGCCGATTCGGAAAACGGGGGCAACGCTACATAAAGTGAAGCTGATTGAGAGTCCGAATAATTCGGCTGAGGTGTATGGCGTGGAGGCGGATATGCCGTCGATCGCTTCTCGAACTGAGCCGACGTTTGCTCAGGTTTAGGATTTTTTGATCGCAAAAATTCAATGGCAAAAAGGGGATCGACTCCTGCGGACATCGCTTCGCGATCGCCAACGGATCAATCCCCTTTTTCACTTTCTCAGTTTTCGAGCTAATCGACCTCAAACCGCTGCTTCAGCCGACATCCAACACCCAACACCCGATCGCCTAATTATTCACCACGCGATTGAAGGCCAAAGTCAAGCTGTCGGGGGCAAGGAAGTGGGCGAGGTGGAAGGCGCGGTCTTCGGTTTTGAGCAGGATTTGCTCGTAGAGGTAACGGGTGGCGCGATCGCCCAAACTCTCAGCTTGTCCGGCTTGCTGACGGATGACGCGGATGACCGCTTGCTCGGCGGCGAGGTCATGTTCGACCATTTGGCGGCAGGAGTAAACGCCGTCGGCTTCAGGTGTGAAGCAGCAGAGTTCCGCAAGCTTGTGGAAGCTGGCAGCCGGAACGCCGCCCAAGCCGTTGAGCCGTTCACCAATTTCGTGGACGTGGTTTTGGACTTGTTCGTAGCCTTCTTGGAAGAATTCGTGTAGCTGGTAGAATTCTGAACCTTCGACGACGAAGTGATGCTTTTGATATTGCAAATACAAGGCTTGGAAGCTGGACAAAACGATGTTGAAGCCTTCACAAACTGCTGATGTCACTTGCAGATCGAGCAGGATCGGGTTGTCAACAACTTGGTCAAATGCCTGTAGCGGAGTTTCGATGGTAGCCATGATTGATGTTCCCCTATATCTCGAATAAAACGCGATCGAAAGATTCAACTCCTTCAATCTATCGGGGTTGTCTACAGCCGTCAATCGCAATTTTTCATCTAATAAAAGTTATTCTCAACATGCGATCGAAATTGGTTTATTGCTGGTAGCAATTCTCAATTAGAAGCAAAAGATCATCGTAATTTATATGTCTTTTGGCCTAACTTTTCATCGCACTTGCAGTCAAAAAGTAGATGGGTGGGTGAATGAGTGGGCGATCGCAAAATCGCAACCGTACAATTCGCCGCAAAATTAATAAATTCAACAGATTATCGACTAGAAAAATCATGTGTGCTGGGCGAAAGTGTCATCAAATCCTCAACATTTCGCAGCATTGTTTCACAGATCGCATCCAGTGGCAGATCGTTGGCATCGCCACCAAACGGATTTTCAATCTCTACGCCAATCTCCTCAATGCCAAACAGCGTAAAGCTAATCAGGATAACAACGGCGCAAGTCCACCAGCCCAAATCATTGACAAACTGAAACGGCAGCGAAAGGCAGTACAGCAGCAGCAGTTGCCGCAGGTGAATCATGTAGGCCAGCGGAATCGGCGTTTTCAGGATGCGTTCGCAGCCGCCCAAACAGTCCACCATGCCGTCCAGCAGTTTTTGCATGGCCGTAAGCTGATAGAGTTCAAGTCGATCGCGCCGATACTGCTGCTGAAGATAGTCACCAATCCAAAAGGCGACTTCCAGCGGCGGATTGTTCATCAGCTTGAGCGTGTAGTATTGCGATTTGGGCAGCAGTTGCGCGATGTCTTCGCTGACGGGCTGACTGCGGAGGTGCTGCTTGGTGGCGATCGAAAAGGCGACCAGCAAGCGCAATGTCGCCGCCTTCTCTTCATGGTCAGTTGCGTCGCGCTCTTCAATATTTGTCCAAATTTGCCGAGCCAAATTGCGCGTCAAGTTCACCAAACTGCCCCACAGCTTGCGCCCTTCCCAAAAGCGTTCATAAGCGGTATTCGTCCGAAACACCAACACCAACCCCAACACGATATTGGGCACCAAGCCCGCCAAAGCTGGAATCGCCATCGGCCACCCCCTCTCGTGCAAAATCGTCACGGCGATCGCACCGCACCACAAATGCTCGCTCTTGGCAACACGGCGGGTAAAACAGAACCGCGCCAGCGCAGCGTCGATCGAAACCAGAATTGCGTCCGTTTGAGCATGGGTGTCGGGTGTCGGGTGTCGGGTGTCGCGGGGTAGAGAACGCGAGACGT
>JAAUTJ010000466.1 GCA_012031475.1 Leptolyngbyaceae cyanobacterium SM1_3_5
GTGGGGTCGGTGTGGGGTCGTGGTTGTGGGTCGGGTGTCGGGTGCTGACGTACTTCCCTAACCCCTAACACCCGTGTATTCCTCGATCGCAACGCGAATCCGAAAATTTGTCAGGTACTTTTTGAAAACCTGATGTTCCCCGGTAAAAGCGCTTCAAATCTTTAAGTAATCTGCGTATTGTTTGCTGATTTTTTGGCTTCAGTGCAAGCTTTTTAACTTCTTTAAGAAAATACCGAATGAACTTTATTCTTGCTTCAAGAAGATTCGCTAAGAATGTAAGCAGATTTGCCGATCGCTACGCGCTGCCGCAACGGTACTGCAAAGCTCCCGGAACGGTATCGCAAAGCTTGCGTAACAGTATTACAAGCGTAATCCCTTCAAATTGAGTTTTCTTGATAACACTCAATTTGGATTTGAATCAGGAAATTTACTGTTCTGTCATTTGATATCGATCGCTTTTGGCTTGAGCGCTCTGTGCTGAGGAAAACGGCTCAGGTTCCAAAGGTGAATCGCTGTCGAATTTTTCTTTAAGTTTGCGTTCCTGCTTTGCATTTTCAGCCTATCGAGTCCGATCGCGCTGTCGCAGTGTTGCCGCAGGACGATCGCTGCTTGAGCTTTTTGTTTCGCCTGCTTAACCTCCTAGGTCACTCATGCATCGAAAATCGTCTGTTCCCTGGCTGCGCCCCCTCTTGGGCACAGCATCTACAAGCCTGCTACTTTGTACGCTGTCCTTTCCCGCAAAGGCCGAAGTTCCCGAATCAATTGCACCTGACTCGATCGCACCTGACTCGATCGCACCTGACTCGATCGCACCTGACTCGATCGCACTTGAACCGCTTGAAACTGACCAATCGATCGCCCTTGGCGATGAAGCGGTTGCTCCCCTGCCAAAATCTGCGGATTTAGCCGCGATCGAACACAAAGAAATTACCGATTCCGCTCTGCAAATCTCCGCAGCCGAACCGCCCGCAGAGGTGGACATCTCCAACAGTCCAGTAGATTCGATCGCGCCCGAACCGATTCAGCCCGAAGCGATCGCCCCGGCTGCACCTCAGCTTGAGATCGCATCGACTGTACCGGATGTTGTTCAGCCTGAAGCGATCGCCCCCGCTGAAATTCAAACCGAGACGGCATCGATCGCCCTCGCTGAATCGCCTGATCTCGTTTCACAAAGATCGAGCGAACCCCAACCGGAGCCAACTTCACAGCAGGCCAGCGATCTGGTGGGTGAGCCGCTGGTGCGGGTGCAGGGCGCGATCGTCGTGCAGGGCGATGAAACCTCAGCACGGGCGCGACTGACCGCCGAATATGCCATCAGTCCAAACGTCTTAATTGGAACCACGATCGATCTGACGACGGGCAACGCCTTTGTCGATTCCGAATCTGAAGGCTTCAACGTCAACGAACTGTATGTGGCCGTCTCACCCGAAGGCTTACCCGGACTGCGATTTGTCGCCGGAATGGTCGATCTCACGTCGTATTTCGATCGCAACAGCTTCGCCAAAGATGGCGTCACACACTTCTTCAATCCGGTTTTTCAAACGAATCCGGCTTTGGCGGTAACGGGCATTGGTTCGCGTCCGAGTGCCCTTGTGATTTGGCAGTTGAACGACTCGATCGAAGTCAAAGCCGCCACGTTTTCCTCTAGCCGCAATCTGGATGAATTCGCGTTCGACGGCTTCGCAGGCGAGTTGGGCGTCCGCTTGGGCGATTTGATTGTGCGCGGCACGTTCAGCAGCGATCGCGACGACGGACAAAACGACGGCTTCCGCGAAATCTTCAGCTTCGATCGCGGCAATGGTGATTTTGGCTTGGAGTCGGACGATCGCGAACTCGCCTACGGCATCAATGCGGAATGGTGGATTCCGAACGCGAATCTGGGGCTGTTTGGCCGCTACGGACGCTACGAAAATCTGGAACTCGATCGCGGCGGCGACACGTTCAGCTTCGGCTTGAACCTGCTCGATTTGTTCATGCCGGACGATCGCCTCGGTCTGGCTTACGGACAACAGCTTTCAAACAGCCAACTCCGGCAAGACGAAGGCGATCGAGTGCCGGACGTGCTGGAACTTTTTTACGATGCTCGCATTTCACCAAATCTGCGGGCGGGCGTTTCGCTTCAACAGCGCGACGCTTTTTCGGAAACGGTGCTGGGCTTTCGCCTCCGCGCCGACTTTGACTTATTGGGAGGACGATGATGCAGAATTTACGGAAATCAGGAAGTCGGAAAGTTGGGAAGTGGACGATCGCCCTCTTTCTAGCAGGGTCGATCGCGCTCCCTGCTGCGGCACAAACGACGCCGCTGATTCGGCAGGGAAATGACTATCTCAATCGCGGCTGGATCGATCGCGCCATTCCCACATTTCAACGGGCGACGCAGCAAAATCCGCAGTCGATCGAAGCCTGGTTGGGTTTGGCGCAGTCGTATCAGCGAGTGGGACAGGACGCGAACGCATGGCAAGCCTACAATCGGGCGGCGGCGATCGATCCGCAAAATGTGACGGCTTTGCGGGCGATCGGGACGCTGGCGAGCTATCGCCCCGAATGGAACGTGGCGGGCATCGAAGCGCTGACCGCAATTTTGAATCGATCGCCCAACGAAGCTGCCGTTCGCGCTCAGCGGGCATTGCTCTATGGCTATCAAGGCTTGTTTGCCGAATCGATCGCGGACTACGAAATTGTCCTGCCGAACAATTCGATGCCCGAAATTTTGCTCGGTGCAGCGCAGGTTTACGCCTACAGCGGCAGCTACAGTCAGAGTGCAGACCTGTTCGATCGCTATCAGGGCGTGATTCCCACTGCGGCAATTCCGGCTTACGGCTTGGCTTTGCAGGAAACGGGGCAGGTTGAGCAGGCGATCGCCGTCTTGTCCGAACGGCTGCAAACCAGCCCTACGCCAGAAATTCGCGCTGCCTTGGCCGTTGCCTACGCCACCAATCAGCAAGTCGATCGATCGCTGCAAACGCTAGAGCCGCTGCGAAATCGGACGGAAGATCAGCTTCCGCTTGCCCGCGCACTGGGCGCGATCGCTCGCGAAACCAATAACGCCAGCTTGACGGCAGAAGCGATCGACCTCTATCGCCAAGCGCTTGGCCGCGATGCCAATCCTGCCCTGATGGTGGAAGCGGCAGACGTGATGAGCGAACTTCCCGCGACGCGCCCGGAAGCCTTGCAGCTTTATGGCGAAGTTGCCCGAATTCAGTCGCAAGATTTGCGTATCCAAGTCCGCCAGCTTGTCCTGTCTGCCCAGCTTGGACAACTCGATCGATCGCAATTTGCCGAAGGGGTCACTGCCCTGCTGCGATCGGCTGGAAACGCCACCGATCGCCGCTCGATCGCGCTGGCTTTGATTCGATTCGACAATCCCGATCCGCAACTCTTGCCAGTCTATCGATCGCTTGCGGCTGAAGTAGACGAGCCATTCTTGCAGTTCCGCATCGCCCAAATGCTGATCGTGCAGGGTGATTACGCAGCCGCCAGACAAGCGATCGCAATCTATGCCGATCGCAATTCTGCTGATCCCGCTTCCGATTTGCTGCTGGCCGACCTCGATCGCCGTGAAGGAAACCTCGATGCCAGCCGCCAGCGCTATCAGGCGATTCTCGATCGCGATTCCACCAACCTCGCAGCCCAGCGCGGACTGGCGGGAATTCTCGTCGCGCAAGGCGATTCAGCGGGCGCGATCGCCGTCTATGACGAAATTCTCGCCGCTCGTCCTGACGATGCCGCCGCCCAACTCGGTCGCGCAACATTGGCCTACCAAACCGATCGCCTCAGCCAAGCCGAAGCCGAAAGCATCCTCGATCGCTGGCAATCTTCAGGCGAGCCGCCGGAACTGTTTAGCCTCGTCGCCGCCCTGCCGCCCGATGCATCGCGATTGGCACTCTACGATCGACTGCTGGCGATCGATCCGAATGCGATCGGCGTTGCCAGTCGTCGCATCCAGGTGATCGCGCTGCAAGATTCCGATCGCGCTTTGGCCGAAGTCAACGACTTGATCGCTCGCAATCCGCAAGATTCCACCGTGTATTTTGTCCAGGGTGAACTGGCGCAGCAGCTTGGCGACCTCGAACTTGCCAGCCAAGCTTACACGACGCTGCTCGATCGCCAGCCCGACAATGCCGACGCGATCGCTGCCTTGGGCGGAGTCCGCTTTCAGCAGCGCAACTATGAGGAAGCGACTGCGCTCTATCAGCAAGTCCTCAGCTTGCGTCCGGGCGATCGACAGGTGCGGCAAATTCTCGCAGATTTGAGCTTGGTGCAAGACCAGCCCTTGAGCGCGATCGATCAGCTTCGCGAAATTGATGGCACAGAAACCCGGATACGCCGCATCCAGGTTGATCTACTGAGAAGGCGCGGCTTCCAACCGAGTTGGGAGCGGTATTAAACGGGGTGTCAGATATCGGGGATCGGGTGTTGGCAAGATGAACAGCCGATCGCTGGTATCTAATCTCGCAATTAACGATCGAATGCACTCGACACCCGATTCGTACAGGCGCGAGATCTCGCGTCTTTCATCCCACACTTGACACCCGATCCGTGTAGACGCGAGATCTCGCGTCTCTACCCCACCCGCATCTGACTAACCCATGAAACCGCTCTCTCTGCTCGTCGCTGGTCGCGCGATCGATCAATCCGTCCTGCTCGACCGGATTG
>JAAUTJ010000467.1 GCA_012031475.1 Leptolyngbyaceae cyanobacterium SM1_3_5
TCGCTGAGTCGGTTCAGAGCAGTTTTTGATTTTTGATTTGGAAAGGTCGGTTTCTTTTGCGAGTTCTTTGGGATCGATACCGTTCCGGGACGCCGCGATCGCTCCGTCCTCGTCCTGCTGCACCAGATCGATCACGGTGGCGACGGCTTCCGCATCCACCTGTCCGCCGCTGGCAAAAAATCGGCGGATATTGAGATCGGCGGGATTGTACAACAGCAGGCTTTCGCGGGTTCGCCATCGCGTCCGGCGCGGCCAATTTCCTGGTAGTAAGAATCGATCGAACTGCTGATGTCATAGTGCGCCACAAACCGGACGTTGGCTTTATCTACCCCCATGCCAAAAGCGGTTGTGGCGACGATCACTTCGGCTTGGCCTTCCATAAATTGCGTTTGCGCTTGGTGGCGATCGTCTCCTTTCATGCCGCCGTGATAGAAAGTTGCGTTGACGCCTGCTTCTTGCAGAGTTTGGGCGATCGATTCGGCACGTTTGCGCGTGGCGACATAAACGATTCCGGGTTTTTCCGCTTGCGACACCCAGCGGATTAGGCTGTCTTGCTTTTCGCTGTCGTCTTCAAACCGCATGACGCTGAGGCAAATGTTGGGGCGATCGAACCCTGCACGATCGTTTGGGGTTTTGCATCTCCAGGCGATCGATGATTTCGGTGCGAACGGGCGGCGCGGCGGTGGCGGTGAGGGCGAGGATGCGCGGCTGACCGAGCGCCTGAATGACGCAGTTTAAGCGCATATAGTCCGGTCGAAAGTCGTGTCCCCATTCGCTGATGCAGTGCGCTTCGTCGATCACAAACAGCAATGGCTGCACGGCCTGAAGGCGATCGAGCGTTTCGGGATTGCTGAACTGTTCGGGCGCAAGGAACAAAAATTCCAAGTCTCCCGCTTCGAGTTCGGCAAAGGCGGCTTCGCGTTCAGCCGTATTTAATGTTGAGTTGACCAAGGCGGCTTCTCCAACATTGTGATGGGCGATCGAGTCCACCTGGTCTCGCTGGAGGGCAACGAGGGGCGAAACAATTACGGTCGCTCCAGGCATCAGGTAGGCGGCCATCTGGTAGATCGCGGATTTACCGGAACCTGTCGGCATAACGGCCAAGGTGTCGTGTCCGTCGAGGATCGATCGCAAGGCAGCGATTTGTCCGGGGTGCAGGCGATCGTAGCCGAAGCGATCTTGTGCGATCTTGTGCAGGTCTTGCTGAGATTTGCGAGGCATGGAGGGAAAGCGATCGAAGTCTTTCTAAGATGGAGTGTTGTTGCGAAAAGAACATCAATCTTCAGAAAGGCGATCGAATCTGACTTTAGCCACAGGGTAGGGCGATCTCATCAATCGACTCAAAATTGGATCGATTTACAGCAGTTTCCGCCCCCCTATCCCCCAAAAATGGGGGAACTGAACCTCAAAGTCCCCCAGAATTGGGGGATTTGGGGGCAGTTGCGTAAGTCCTGTCACAATGCAGCAGGATGATGGTTTAACGCTCGATCGCGCTCACACCGCTGAGCGATCGCAAATTTTGAGCGCGAATCAGTTCGCTAAAGCTGAGCGGGCGGTTTTCAATTTGGGCGATCGACTCGATCGCGCTGAGCAAATGCCGAACGGCTTCCGCCTGAGAATAGCCACGCCGCTGAGCCAGCCGGACGGCTTCTGCATCGGCTTCGAGGTCGCGCTGTGGTTTGCGGTTGTTGCGCCAAAGCTGCGTGGCGGCTAGAGCCGTGAATCCGGCTGCCGTCGCAAAACCGACCGTATCGCCTTGCAGCAGTTCCACCGTTGCGCCAATGCCGCCTGCGGCAAAAAACACCTGATACAGGTCGAACTGGAGCCAGCGAATTCCCGTCAGCCACGCCACCGATCGCAGCAGCAGCAGATCGCGCTGGGGGCGTCGGCAGGCGGTTCCACAAATTGAAGTTAATCCGGATCGATCGCGGCAGTCCGGGCAGCGGAAACTGCGTCGCAATGACGGCAGACTGGGCGGGATAATGGGCAATCTCGCAGTGCATCCGTCCCGCTGCGGGCATCAGGTCAATGAGTCGATAAATTTCCGGTTGCGGATTCATTCAACAGGTTGGCGGTATCAATGCAGCCCGAATCAATGCAGCCCGATCGATTGCTTCGTTGAGAAACGGCCATCGCGACAGATCAAGTCATTCAAACCGAAGCGATTAGAATGACGGTCGATCGGCTCAGAGCCGACCCCCGACACCCGCTGTACTTCTCGCGATCGGCAATTCCCAAGGCTGCATCGATAGCTCTACCTTGTGCAATCCGTCTACCTTGTGCAGAATTTTTTCGACGGCAGCGCACAAAAATTTTCAACGCCCATTCCCAACGCGGTTTCATCAAAGTCAAAGCGCGGATGATGATGCGGATAGGCGAGTCCTTTTTCGGGATTGGCGGAACCGAGGAAGAAAAAGCAGCCCGGAACCTCTTGTAGGAAAAACGACATATCTTCGCCGCCCATTGTTTGACATTCCGGCACAATTCCGGCAGGTGTTTCGATCACGGTTGCCGCGATCGATCGCACCAAATCCACTATGTCTGCATCGTTAATCACAGGCGGATACAGCTTTTCGTAGTTCAGGCTGTAGGTTGCCCCGTTCGCTTCACACACGCCGCGAATCACCTGCGTGACGCGCTGCTCAAACCAGTCTGACAAGGCCGGATCAAAATAGCGCACCGTGCCGCTCAATCGTGCCGAATCTGCAATTACGTTGTGGGCATGTCCCGCGTTGAAGCTGCCGACCGTGACCACGCCGGACTTGAGCGGATCGACATTGCGAGCCACGATCGTTTGCAGGGCAGTGACCACCTGCGCGGCCACCACGATCGAATCGATCGTTGATGCGGCATGGCACCATGTCCGCCTTTGCCTTGAATCGTGCAGTGGAACTGTTCGACAGCGGCCATCAGCGGACCACTGCGGACACCTGCCGTTCCCAAGGGCAAATTGTTCCACAGGTGCAACCCAACGATCGCATCAACATTCGGATTCCGCAGAACGCCCGCTTCGATCATCGGCTTTGCTCCACCGGGACCTTCTTCAGCGGGCTGAAAAATGATTTTCACGGTTCCGGCAAACTCGTCGCGATGCCGTGCCAGATAGTACGCCGTTCCCAGCGCGATCGTCACGTGCCCATCGTGGCCGCAGGCGTGCATCAAGCCGTCATGCTGCGATCGATAGGGCACGTCGTTGAGTTCCTGGATGGGCAGCGCGTCCATATCGGCTCGAATGCCCAGCACGGGACCGGGTCGTGTTCCGTGAATGACGGCAACGATTCCAGTCTGGGCAATCTGGGTTTGGTGTTCAATGCCCCATTCAGTCAGCTTTTGATCGATAAATTCAGCCGTGAAGTGTTCTCGAAATCCTAGTTCTGGACGCTGATGCAGCGATCGCCGCCACTGCACAAGCTGCGACTGGAGGGCGCGAATTTCAAAGCGGATATGTGACAGATTGACAGAGGAACTGGGAAAGAGTGCGACCATTTTCCTGAACTCACTTACTAAAGGTGCAAAAATTCAAATTTGGGTAAACGAAGCTTGTAAAGCAGGACACAATAACAAATTCTTTACCCAACGATCAACCGCTCTACTTCTAAGTTTGCAGCAACTGCCTGTAATTTTGCTAGGTCGTGAGGGTTGCTCAGGTGCGGAATGCAACCGAGGATCGGCTTTTGAGTCAGCGATCGCAACAAGTCTGGAGATGCCCAATCCTCGATCGCCTGAGCAGAACACGGCTCAACGCAGTTCAAGACAATGCCTTTCAGGTTCACCCGCGCCTGCTGTGCCAGAGCAACATGGGCAACGGCTTGGGCGATCGCCCCTGCCCGCACAGGCACAACCAAAACCGTCGGCAAGCGCCAATCCCAAGCGAGATCGGCCATTGTGGTTTCTTTGGTGATGGGTGATCCCAAGCTGCCGCAGGCTTCGATTAATACAAACTCGCGAGCTTGACTGAGTTTTGTGAACTCCTGCCAAACCGTTTCGAGACGAATCCGCGACCCAGCACGAGCCGCAGCGATCGCTGGTTCAAGATTCGCCTCCAGCACAATCGGGCTGATGCTGTCGATCGACTGGCTGTCGATCGATTGACCCGACAACTGCTGATAGTGCAGGCGATCGGTTCCCCCTGCCTCGATCGGCTTCATGATTCCCAGAGAACGGTGCGATCGATGCGCTTGCCAATAGGCGGCCAAAGCAGAAACCAGAAGCGTTTTACCAACTTGTGGCGCAGTGCTGGCAACCAAGAGTGCGTTCAAAGCAACAATTCCTTTTGTGCGATCAATTCAAACCTATACTGTAGCGTGGCAGTAAGGTTGATCGTAGTGGGCGATCGCGTCCCCACACTGTAGCGCTTTGATGAAGCTGTGAAAAGTTTTGATGAGGAACGCCGATCGCTGCTGACGGAATCGATACGGCGTTCCTCGATCGAGTCTGAAAATATCTGAACACTATCGAATTTGAACAGCCAAGTTTGGGCAATCGACGCGCTGTACGCCGACTGCCCGCCGACACCTGACACCCGACACCCGACACCCCTCTAAAACGGAATATCGTCGTAGTCTTGAGCAGGCGCAGCCGCAGCGGGTAGCCGCTTTTGCTTTGGCAGCCGCAGCAGGCGCACGATTGGGGGCGGGCTGGGCGGCAGCG
>JAAUTJ010000468.1 GCA_012031475.1 Leptolyngbyaceae cyanobacterium SM1_3_5
CCCCCAGCAGGCTTTTCAGCGATCCCAAACTGAAAACCGCCACCAGTTCACTTGCCGTCACGCCGCCCATCCCAAACGCAATATTTTTCAGCAGTTCGATCGCCCCCTGCTGCGTCATCGAAATCCCATACAGCTTCGAGAGCGTCAAAATCAGCGCGATATCAATCACCGCCCCGCTAAACACATCGATTACCGTCAGCGGATTCAGGGCGACCGTGACGGCTTTCGTGATCGCCGCATTGCCAATCAGTTTGTTGGCCGCACGATCGCGAATTTCCATTTTCCGCTGCACAATCTGCTCATTCACATCATTGGCATACAGCATTGTATTCAGCGCCACCAGCGACTTGCCCTCGCGATGCAAAATTTCCAAAATCTTCAGCTTTAAATCTTCCACCTGCGGCGCGGCGGGCGTAAGCTGTGCGGAAATGCCATCCGCTTTCCGCACGGCACGAGCGACAAGGGGCGAAGCGGCAGCCATGACGATCTCATCCGGTGAAAGCAATTCTTTGACGCGATCGTCCCGAATTTTTGATAGATGGCTTCGCGATCGGCCTGCGGATACTGATCAATTTTGTTGAAGACGAGCAGCATCGGCTTACTCGCCTTCCGCAGTTCCGAAAGCGCCTCAAACTCCACTTTCGTCATGTCGCCCGCCACGACAAACAAAATCAGATCGGCCTGTTTCGCCAGCGATCGCGCCATCAGTTCGCGACTTTCGCCGTCCACCTCGTCAATTCCCGGCGTGTCGATCAGTTCAATTTGCGAATTGCCGCTGCCCTGAAGTGAAACTCGCGTCAGCTTACGCGAACTGCCCGCGATCGCCTCCTGCGTCATTTCCCAGTTTGCGCTTTGGACGTTGATCGTGACGCCGTGAATTGCGCCCGTTTCAAAAATCGGCTGACCCAGCAAAGCGTTCAGCAGCGAAGATTTGCCGCGCCCGACCATGCCAAACACGGCAATTTGCACGACTTGGCGATCGAGCTTGTCCAGCATGAAATCCAAGCTGTGCAGTTCGGCTTCCAGTCCTTCGCGCTCCGGCGGCGACAAATCCAGCCGATCGACCAGTTCGCGCAGCGCGGTTTGCGCCTGCTTATAGTTCAAATCCGCCTGAATATCTTCAAAGCGAAAATCGTATCGGCCAGTTCGCGATCGAGTTGCGCCGCCAAATCAGTCAGCGCCGTTTGCGGCAAAGAATTTCCACAGCTTAAACGCCCGTTAACTGCTTCAATCGTACCGAGTCCAGGGGGCGATCGCGGTTCGGTGATCACGACCGAGGCGATCGACATACAGCTATATCCTGCATTTTTAAGAAGCCAGATGCTCGCCTCAAATTCGATCGTCTTTGCCCATTAATTGTTACCCGTTCACTGTTAATTGACATAATCCTCTTTTGCGGCAGAATCCATTGCGGCAGGCTGTTATCTTGTAGAGTAGGCAGCACTGCGTCGATTGAACAATGAATAACTCTGGGTTTGAATCTGGTTTAAAGTATTGGCTGATTTTTCTGCTGGCGTTTGTGCTGGCGGGCTATGCCGTGCGTCCCAGCATTGTCTGGAGCGCGATCGCCGGAATTGCTGGCGGCTACATTGCCACCGCTTGGCTGCAAAAAGAACTGCCCAAGCGCTCATCTGCTGACTCAACGCCTGCCGCCTCCAACACGCTGATGGGACGAGCCGGAGTTCGCCTGCGCGAATGGCAATCGGGTCAAGCCGAACGCGCTCGCAACCGAGTGTTTGGCATGTTTCGCCGCAAACGTCCGAGTCTGCGCGATCGCCGCTAGTGCAGGGGGAGGCAGGAGGCAGGAGGCGCAAACCCTCAGCGCAAATTCTCATGTTCCCTCATTCCTCCTTCTGTCTTCATCCAGTTGGCAACTTGGAAAGACGATCGCCCATAATCTTCAAAACTTCAGGTGCGATAGGATGAGAAGAACGCTGCTTCGATTCTGCTACGGAGTTTTGTCATGGGACTACTTGACCGTCTTTGGCGCTTGATTCGAGCCAACTTGACCAGCTTGATTGACAAGGCCGAAGATCCAGAGAAAATTCTGGAGCAGACGGTGATCGACATGCAGGACGATTTGATTCGCCTGCGGCAGTCGGTGGCACAAGCGATCGCCACCCAAAAGCGCACCGAACGCCAACAGTCGCAAGCGCAATTGACCGCGCAAGAATGGCAGCAACGCGCCCAGCTTGCCCTACAGAAAGGGGACGAAAATCTGGCTCGCGAAGCGCTGGTTCGCAAAGCTTCCTATCAAGAAACGGCGACGGCATTGCACACACAGCTTGATCAGCAGCGCGGCATTGTTGACCAGATGAAGCAAAATATGGTGCTGCTGGAGCGCAAGCTGGCCGAAGCCAAAACCAAAAAAGATATGTACATCGCACGGGCGCGATCGGCACAGGCATCGCAGCAACTCAACGAAATGCTCGGACAGGCTGGCAATTCCGGCGCGATCGCCGCTTTTGAGCGGATGGAAGAGAAAGTATTGCAGCTTGAAGCGCAGTCGGAGGCGATCGCAGAACTGAGCAACAACACGGTCGAACAGCGCTTTGCCGCTTTGGAAAGCAGCGATGTGGATGAAGAATTGGCGGCGATGAAAGCGCAACTCAGCAGCCCTGCGCCCGCCCTGCCGCAGGCCGAAGATGAAGAAATGCGGCGGTTGCGATCGCAGCTTGAAGAGGGTTAAGGCTTTTGAGTTGTTGATTCAAGATTGGTTCGCCAAAATCTTGTACCCGTCGCAACACCGCTTTGGAAATCAATTTCCGGTCGGAAAGCGAAAACCCGTTCAAACGGGTGACAACCCTGGCACGATCGGCTTTTCAGTTCGTTTTGTGACTTGTGCTGTTCGCTTTGAATTTCAATTCAGGGCGGTTCATGCAACCGATGCCAGATCTGAACTAGTTCAAGATTGATTGGACAGTGGCCTGTGAACCGATCGCGCCTGCGGAACCGATCGCCGTCAACCAGAAGTCTGAAGAACAGGAGCGCTGCGCTTCTGAATTCACCTTCAATTTTGGACTTCTTGCTGTATGTTGACTCGAATTTTTGCCATCACAGCGGCTCTGACCACGATCGCGACTACTGCCGCTCAAGCGATTCCAGTTCCACCCCCGCACCGAAAGCTTGACGGCGATCGCAGGTCGAATTACCCAAATCCGGCCTGTCCGCGTTCCCGTTGCCCCAAACGTCACCGAGGTAGAAACACGAGTTTCGCTTCGGTTTACGCTCAACGGCTGTTTAGACTCGCTGCTGCCCGTTTTGTCCTACAGCGAAGTGCGCGGACGCAGCGCCACCATCTACGTCACGGCGCTCAATGCGAATAATCCCCAATCTGCCACCGCCCGCTGTGCTGCTCTTCCGCAGGCAACGGCGCAGGTCAGCGTTCCCGGTAGCTTTCAGCGGCAACAGGTGCGCGTCGTCTTCCTGGGTGTGCCGCCAGAAGAGCAGGTAGTGGACGGAGGCAGAACGCAGTAGGCTTTCAACTGGCGCGATCGAGCGGATGTTCGTTTTTGGCAATCTGCTCGATTGCCTGATTTCCTATCGTCCTCTTGCCAGCGTTCCGTTCACCAAGGGATCAACCGCCTGCCAGCCTTGCGCGGTGAGATACTGCGACTCAAAGTGCAGGTGGGGGCCAGTCGAATTTCCCGTGCTGCCCACCCAGCCGATCACGTTGCCCGCGTTCACGACCTGACCGGGCTGAACGGCGATCGCAGACAGATGAGCATACAGATTACGTTCACGAGAGGTTTCGGCTTCTAGCATCACCGTCAAGCCATAGCCCCCCATCTGGTCAGCCACAACCACCTGACCAGAGCGGGCTGCCAGCACCGGGGTGCCCAGAGGCGCACCGATATCAATGCCAGCATGAAAGCGTCGATCGCCAGTAATGGGGTGTGTGCGCCAGCCAAACGCCGACGTGAGCGCGGCAGGAATCGGCAGCGGAAACGCCATGCCAAACTGTGCCAATCGCTGCACAGTCGATCGCGCCGAATAGCGGACGGCTGCCAATCCCGCACCCTCACAATTGGTTGCAGCGGCATTGGTCGCTACGGCAGGAACAGCAGCAGGCTGAGCCGCTTGAGCGCGGTTTACCTTCGCATCGACATAGACAACGGGAAGCGAGGGAAGCGACTCAGCAGTACTGATGGCTGACTGGCTGGCGGCTGACTGACTGGCGGCTGACTGACTGGTCTTCACAATCGAGCGAACCAGACCGCTTAGCGACAAAATTTTGTCGGTTGATTCTAACGGTAGGGTTAGGATCGGTGGTAAGTACGCCAGCAAATATCAGATAGCTAGCTGGAAGTCGGCTAGAAAACGTAGGGGATTGGAAGCTGGACTACCTAGACCGGCTAAATCGAGTAAGAAAAAATCTAAAAGCGGTTCAAGGTCTAAAAAATCGATCGCTGCTAAACGCGGTTCAATAACTAAAAAACTCAATCGGTTAAATGTCGAAATTCCGGACGGTTACAGAACGGCAGGCGCTAACTATCTAAAATTGGATTACAAAATACCCTATGTTGATAGCGGTATAATTCGTGAAGTTTTATCGCGCGAATTAATAGACAATGGAATCATTCTAGTTAACGTCGTAGTGTCTGGAGAAGATGTATACGGCGATAAGG